>JAEEOK010000083.1 GCA_016284235.1 Succinivibrionaceae bacterium | reverse complement strand
CAAAAGGATCAAATGAAATGAAATGAGAACTAAAATGATAAAAACCTGTATGACATGATGTTTTATACTGTTTAAAAAATATACAGCGAATTTTTACATAAGTTTGAACATTCGTGCGAAGGCCCTGTCTAAAGTGTTAAATGAACCGGAATATTGCCTAAACAAACTTGATGTAATAGAATTATTCAAGATGATTCTCAGGGAGAGGTGAAAATCCTTACCGGTGGTAAAGTCCACGAGCTTAGGCAGAACAGGTTAAATTCCTGTACCGACGGTAAAGTCCGGATGAAAGAGAATTTGCCACACAGATCAATCGATGTGTTCGATTTCTTTTGTACCATTGTCACCCTAGAGGATCATTTGATCTAGGAGTAGATATGTTTACAGGAATTATCGAAACTGTCGGTTCTGTCATTTCAGTATCACCGGCAGCCAACGGTCTGCAGCTTTCCATAAGTGCCCCAGGTATCAACTTTCACAATATAAAAATCGGTGACAGCATTGCTGTAAACGGAGTGTGTCTGACAGCAACCCGGATATCTGAATCTGCATCTATTTTTTCAGCCGATGCATCACATGAAACAGTCAGTATCACCAACATCAAATATCTTAAAACCGGATCTCCGGTTCACATTGAAAGAGCTCTGGCAGCATCTGAACGGTTTGACGGTCATATAGTAACAGGTCACGTTGACGCAATGGGAACAATACAGGACATTACATCCTCAGGTGATTCAACAGATTACCATATTGCAGCACCGAAAAACCTGCTGAAATATATAGCCAAAAAAGGATCCATAGCTGTTGACGGCGTTTCATTAACGGTTAATGATGTAAATGATGAAGGGATATTCCGTCTCACCATAATTCCCCATACAGCATCTGTAACAAATATCTCAAACTGGTACATAGGATATGAACCTAACCTTGAAGTTGATATCCTTGCCAGATATGTAGAAAGGATGAATCAGTTCATGAAAACGCCTGAAAAAGTTCAGACAGAAGGATTAACCGAGAAAACACTAATTGAAAACGGGTTTATTTAAATATGACTATCAGTAAAACAGAGAGAATAATCGAAGAATTCCGCAAAGGGAAAATGGTTGTACTTATGGATGATGAGGATCGCGAAAACGAAGGCGATCTTATAATGCCGGCAGTGTGCTGCACCCCGGAGGCGATTAATTTCATGGCTCAGTACGGACGCGGTCTGATATGTCTTGCCCTTAGCAAGAAGCGGTGCAACCAGCTCAACCTTGAACTGATGGTAAACAGAAACAGAGCTCCTTTTTCCACGGCATTCACAAACAGCATAGAAGCTGCCAGCGGAGTAACCACAGGAATCTCTGCTGCAGACCGGGCAACCACTGTACTGGCAGCAGTTGCTGAAAACGCCAAACCTGATGATATTGTTCAGCCTGGGCATGTATTTCCACTCATGGCACAGGAAGGTGGAGTTCTGGTAAGAACAGGACATACAGAAGCATCAACAGATTTAGCAAAACTTGCCGGCATGGAGCCTGCCGCGGTCATCTGTGAAGTAATGAAGGATGACGGAACCATGGCACGTCGTGACGATCTTGAAAAATTCTGCGAGAAACATAATCTTCTTCTCGGAACCGTGGCAGATCTGGTTGAATACAGAATGCAGCACGAAACAACTGTTAAAGAGGTCTCCGAGTGCAAATTCCCTACGGCCTACGGAGAATTCAGACTTGTCGCATTCCAGGACACAATTGATCATATAACTCATTTTGCACTCATTCACGGTGATCTCAGCTCATGTCCAAATCCGATAGTCCGCGTGCATCTGAATGATTATTTCAGTGATGTACTCATGTCCGACCGTAGCAGGCACCAGTCTTTTACTATAAGTGAAGCAATGGAAGTCATCAGCAAGGATACCGGAGTACTGCTGATTATTAACACAGGCACCAAAAATGAGGATCTCTTAAACAAAATCAAACAGTTTGAAAAAGAAGATCATGGTGAAGCGGATGTAAGAAAAGCAGGAGCATCCAAGAGACTTGGTATAGGATCTCAGATCCTGAAAAATCTAGGGATCACAACTATGCGCCTTATGTCAACACAGACAAAATACAACGGTCTGTCCGGATACAATCTCAAAATTTCCGAATTTATCAGACCGGAAAATCAGTAAAAGGGCAAACAGCAGATATAACAGCTTATGTTATAATTTTCAGCACAACGTAAATTAGGAGTTTCACCGTGAAAGTAATCGAAGGTAACCTTGTTGCCAAAGAAGCAAAAGTTGCAATTGTTGTATCACGTTTTAACAGTTTTATCACCGAGCATCTTCTCAGCGGAGCTGTAGATGTCCTCAAACGTCAGGGTGAGGTTGATGATGACAGTATTACCGTAATCAGAGTGCCTGGGGCAATTGAAATACCATTAACAGTAGAAAAACTTGCCGCATCAAAAAAATATGATGCCGTTATAGCACTTGGATGTGTAATACGCGGTGCCACATATCATTTTGAAATTGTAGCCAACGAAAGCTCAAAGGGTCTCGCTCAGGTAATGCTTAAATACGGAATACCTGTCGCTTTTGGTGTTCTTACCACGGATACAATAGATCAGGCTGTTCAGCGAGCCGGTTCCAAGGCTGGAAACAAGGGTGCTGAAGCCGCACTCAGTGCATTGGAAATGATTAACGTGCTCAAACAGATATGAGAGGAATAAGTGAATAACGAAACTGAAAACAAACCTAGAGGTGCAAGGCCGTTTGAAAGGCACATCGCAAGACAGATGGTTGTCCAGGCGATTTATGAATGGCAGATGACAGGAAATTCGGCCCAGGAAATAATCCAGCAGTTTATTGAAGACGAGAAGAAGAAAAAAGCGGATCTGGACTATTTTTCCGAAGTTGTAGCAGGTGTAATCAATCATGCCGCCACTCTTGATGAAACTCTTGCACGATACATTACCGGAAGAACAATAAACGATCTGGATCAGGTTGACAAGGCTATTCTCCGGGTTGGATGCTACGAGCTGCTGTACCACCGTGAACTTGACTACAAGATAGTGATCAACGAGGGCATCGAACTCGCAAAGAGTTTTGCAGCAACAGACAGTCACAAGTTTGTCAACGGAGTTCTGGACAAAATAGTAAAAAACGAAATCAAGGCCTAGACCCAGATGGGCGAATTCGAAATAATAAACAAGTTTTTTAGACGGCAGGTAAAGACTGCCGTTCTTGGTATTGGGGATGACTGTGCTCTTTTTTCCCCGTCAGACTTGAACTGCATTGCTGTTACAACAGACACTCTGGTAAACGGAGTACATTTCTTTCCGGAAACAGATCCTTTTTTAATCGGCTGGAAATCCCTCGCTGTCAATATTTCGGATCTTGCTGCCATGGGAGCAAAACCCAAATACTTTACTTTGGCACTTACCCTGCCGGAAAATAATCTCCAGTTCATTGAATCTTTTGCAAAGGGTATTCACACTCTGTCTGAAAGATACGAAATGGAACTTATCGGCGGTGACACAACCAGAGGAAATCTTGTTATAACAATTACAGCATTCGGCGAAGTGCCGCAGAACCTGGCAGTAAAACGAAGCGGAGCAAAACCCGGTGATGACATTTGGGTTACAGGAGATCTTGGAGCACCGGCTTTGGCACTCAATCAAATACTGAACAAAGTAAGTCCTCCTGGATACAGTGCAATGAAACTGAACGCTCCAAACCCGAGGGTGGATATTGGTATTAACCTTCGAAACACCGCTTCTGCAATGATTGATATTTCAGACGGATTTCTTGCAGATCTTGAGCATATCCTCGATGCTTCCAATGTCGGCTGCGAAATTTTCATTGATCAGCTTCCTCTTGCAGCAGATCTTTCTGTGCTTGAACCGCGGAAGGCTGAGGAGTTTGCGCTTACAGGAGGAGACGAGTATGAACTGTGTTTTACGGCTCATCCCAAAGAGAGAGCATTTATCAGGGAGCTGGCAGATAAAGCATCAGTCAATATATCGCTTGTTGGCAGTATAACAAAAGAAACCAGAATCAAAGCTACATCAAACAATAGACCGTACAAGCTGCCGCTGAGAAAAGGATATACTCATTTCTAAAAATTTTATCAGTAATGGGGAGGCGGAGTCTCCTCACTTGGCAGAGCCACATTTGAAACCGAGCACTCCCTGAGTTTTCCGCTGAGAAATTTTATAGCAATTTTAAGCTCCTCTATTTCTCTGGAGTTATCCGCTACTACATTATTCAGAATATCAACAGTCTCCTCCAGGAATGACACCTTGGTTTCCAATTCATTGATCAGACTCTCCTGTTCATTCATAGTCTGTTTTCCTTCCCATAATAATTCTAACATCGGTTCCTATTCTTTTTACGTCCCTGATAGAATACCGGGGAACGCAAGCCAGACTTTCATATCCGGTAATAGCGGCCACCGGTTTGGCATCAGAACCGAGGAAAGACGGTGCCATATAAAGAATAATTTCGTCGGCAAGATTCTGGCGTATAACACTGCCGGCAAAAGTACCGCCAGCCTCAACCCACAAATCATTTATCTGTCTTTTTCCTAACTCTTCAAGCACTCCGTGAAGATCATCTTTCCGGTAAAGGACATCTGCACATGTCTGCGGATTTAAAGTAAAACGAACAACATCCCGATCAACAGTAAATATTCGGGCACTGTCCGAAACTCTGTTGTTGGCATCAACCAGTGCCAGCATAGGCTGACGTAATTTCGGAAGAGGATACTCTGAAAGAAAAAGAGGATTAAATTCACTTTCTCGAACATTAAGTAAAGGATCATCGGCAAGCACAGTAGCGGCAGTTGTAAGAACGGCACAGCTCATAGCTCTGTAATTCTGGACATCAGCTCTCGACTGAGCTGAAGTTATCCATTTACTTTCTCCATTGGAAAGTGCAGTTCTTCCGTCCATACTGCACCCCATTTTTAAGCGTACATAGGGAAGTCCGGTTTTCATACGATGAAAAAATCCCGGATTAAGAGCCTCTGCCTCATCTCCCAGCAAACCGCACTCAACATGTATACCTGCATCAGCAATCATTTTCAGTCCGCGACCTGAAACTGCAGGATTAGGATCCACCATTGCCGCTACTACACGTTTTACACCGCCGCGTATAAGAGCTTCAGCACAAGGCGGAGTACGTCCGTAATGAGAGCATGGTTCTAATGTAACATATACATCACTGCCGGATATATCTCCGCCAGCTGCCGAAATCGCATTCACCTCAGCATGACCGGTACCCGCTTTTATATGAAATCCTTCACCTATAATCTTTCTTGAACGGACAATAACACATCCGACCATAGGATTTGGAGTTACCGTATACCGTCCCCTGCGAGCCAGGTCCAGAGCTCGTTTCATCATAGCTCTGTCAAAATCAACCTGACTGACGTTTAACAGATCCGAATCAGAGGTGAATTCCATATCAGAATTTTTCCTCTCTTAAACGTGCGATCTCATCACCGAATTCTTTTACATCCGTGAAACGTCTGTACACTGAAGCAAAACGGACATATGCAACCTCATCAAGAGCCTTCAGAGCTTCCATAACATACTCGCCAATAACAGAGGATTTGATCTCCCTTTCTCCTACAGCTCTGATTCTACCCTTTATATGAGTCAGACTCTCTTCAATCTGTTCTATGCTGACAGGTCTTTTTTCAAGCGCACGCTGCATTCCGCTGCGTAATTTGTCCTCATCAAAAGGAACTCTCGCCCCGTCCTTTTTGATGACTCTAGGCATTACAAGTTCAGCTGATTCAAATGTAGTAAATCTTTCCTTGCAAACAATGCACTCTCTTCGGCGACGGACTTGCGAACCATCTGCAACCAACCGTGAATCTATAACCTTGGAGTCAGAAGCTCCACAAAAAGGACAGTGCATAAATTACTCCTTAAAAAGACAAAGACCCATCCACCATAGTGAAATGGGCCTCATAACATATTTTACTGCGTCAGATACTTATCCTGCATATACAGGGAACTGACGGCATAACTCAATAACCTTAACCTTGATTTCAGCAATCAGACTCTCATTTGTATAATCATCGAGAATATCGCAAATCCATCCTGCAAGAAGAACAGCCTGCTCTTCCTTCATGCCGCGGCGAGTTATTGACGGAGTACCGATACGCAGACCTGATGTTACAAACGGTGAACGAGGATCATTAGGAACAGAATTTTTATTCACTGTAATGTTTGCTCTGCCAAGAGCCGCATCTGCATCCTTGCCAGAAAGTTCTCTGCCTATAAGATCAACGAGGAAAAGGTGATTCTGTGTACCTCCGGATACAACCTTATATCCGCGATCCAGGAATACCTTTACCATGGCCTTTGCGTTTGCAACAACCTGTTCCATCATCTGCTTGAATTCAGGCTCCATAGCCTCTTTGAATGCAACAGCCTTAGCTGCTATGACGTGCATAAGAGGACCGCCCTGACCGCACGGGAATATTGCTGAATTAAGTTTCTTGTGAAGTTCAGGATCATCTATTGAAGTCAGGATCAATCCGCCTCTCGGGCCGGCAAGAGTCTTATGAGTTGTTGTGGTTACAACATGAGCAAAAGGAACAGGATTAGGATATACACCTGCGGCAACAAGTCCCGCAACATGAGCCATATCTACAAAAAGGAAAGCACCTACAGAATCTGCAATTTCACGCATTCTCTTCCAGTCCACGATACCAGAATATGCTGAGAAACCAGCTACAATAACCTTTGGTTTACACTCATTAGCAAGCTTCTGAACTTCATCATAATCTATCAGACCCTGATCGTTCACACCATACTGTACGGAATTATAAAACTTTCCTGAAAAACTTACTGAGGCACCGTGAGTAAGATGTCCGCCATGAGCAAGACTCATACCCATGATAGTATCGCCAGGCTTAGCCAGTGCTGCATAAACCGCTGCATTTGCCTGGGAACCAGAATGAGGCTGCACATTAGCATATACGGCACCGAAAAGCTTTTTGGCCCGTTCTATGGCAAGAGTTTCAATCTTATCTACAAATTCACAACCGCCGTAGTATCTCTTTCCAGGATAGCCTTCCGCATACTTGTTTGTAAGCTGTGAACCCTGCGCTTCCATTACTCTAGGGCTTGCATAGTTCTCAGATGCTATAAGTTCAATATGTTCCTGCTGACGTTTATTTTCACCGCAAATGGCATCAAACAATTCTCTATCAAAAGATTCAATGCTCATTTCATTCTTGTTCATGACCATGAAATTGGTACTCCAATAAATAACAAAAAATAATGCTCGTATTTTATCAAAAACGTGACCTATAGTACAATTAAGAGAAGTATCTGAAATTTGCCGATGGCAGAATTTCCTCCTTGAAAACAGAGGTTGCATAAACCGGTTGAAATACCGACATTTTTGCGTAAAATAGAACTGAACACATTTTAACCACCAGTAAACAATATAAATAACTTATCAATTTCAAAAAAGCAGAAATCATTCAAAAAGAAACAGAAATCCTATAAAAAAAACAAAAATTTGAAGTAAAACAGTTAAAAATCGTATTCTTCTTTAAAAAAAACTATAAAAACAGATTCTTTGTTCTTATAATGTGAAGAAAGTAAACAGCAGGTATCATGATTGAGGGGTGGTTATGAGTGATAAGAATGTAAAAAGCATACTTGTGCTCAATGGTCCTAATCTTAATCTTCTGGGAAGAAGAGAGCCTCATATATACGGTTCATCAACACTATCTGACATTGAAAATGATCTTTTGAAAATTGCGTCCGAAAACAATGTTGCCCTTGAATTTAAACAAAGCAACATGGAAGGGGAGATTGTTGAACTTATACACGGAGCAATGGGTAAAAATGATTTCATACTTATAAATCCGGGGGCATATACACATACAAGCGTTGCAATAAGAGATGCACTGCTCGGAGTGGCAATTCCTTTCATAGAGATACATATTTCCAATGTCCACGCAAGAGAGGAGTTTCGCAGACATTCCTATCTTTCTGATGTAGCAGTAGGAGTAATCTGCGGATTTGGCACTCGCGGTTATACATATGCTCTGCTCAATGCCATACACCTTTTGAACGACTAATAAAAATGCTGCACAGAGTGGTCCTGCATTCTGTGCATTTTGTTAATTAATCCGTGAAGAACCACACGGGGATAAGCAAATGAAATGATGATAAAAAACAGTTCATTTGAAGATCCGGTTACACAGTGACAATGGTTCAGATAAATTGATCTACTAATTGTATTTAATTTCACAAGGGTAATCTCATGAATATTGATATCCGTCAGATAAAGAAGCTGATCGAAGTGGTTGAACAGTCAACTATCAATGAAATAGAAATTGTAAACGGAGAAGAAACAATTCGCGTGAGGCGCAATGTCCATGAGGTAGCTTATCAACCGCAACCGGTTTCAACCGTCTATACTGCTCCAATGGTTCAGCAACCTGCTGCTCCGGTCGCACCAGCAGCTGCACCTCAGGCACCGGCACCGAAAGCAGAAACCGAAACAGGTCATAAACTTCTTTCACCAATGGTTGGAACCTTTTACAGATCATCAGGACCTGATGCAAAACCTTTCGTGGAGGAAGGACAGTCAGTTAAGATTGGTGATCCGTTATGCATAGTTGAAGCTATGAAGATGATGAACCAAATCACCTCAGATAAGGACGGCGTAATCAAAAAGATTCTTGTTCAGAACGGAGAAGCTGTTGAATTTGAACAGCCGCTATTTATTATTGAATAAGGATTCCGCCTATGTTGAAAAAAGTATTGATTGCAAACCGCGGTGAAATAGCACTAAGAATTCTGCGCGCCTGCAAAGAAATGGGAATCAAAACCGTAGCCATTCACTCAACTGCAGATCGCAACTTGAAGCATGTTATGCTGGCGGATGAGACTGTGTGTATAGGAAAGCCTGCGCCGAAGGATTCATATCTGAATGTACCAGCAATAATAGCTGCAGCCGAAGTCACGGGAGCAGATGCAATTCACCCTGGATACGGTTTTCTTTCAGAGAATGCAGATTTTGCAGAAATGGTTGAAAGATCCGGTTTTATCTTCATAGGACCAAAGGCTCAGACCATTAGACAAATGGGAGACAAGGTATCTGCAATTAAGGCAATGAAGGCTGCCGGAGTACCTACAGTTCCCGGTTCTGACGGTCCTGTCAGTGACGATATAGAGAAGAACAAAATAATAGCCTCCCGCATTGGATATCCAATAATAATTAAAGCCTCCGGAGGCGGCGGCGGACGCGGTATGCATGTTGTATACAAAGAATCTGAACTCGAAAATGCAATTGCTATAGCAAGAACTGAGGCAGGTCAGTTTTTTAACAATGATACCGTTTACATGGAAAAGTTTCTCGAGCATCCGCGCCATATTGAGTTCCAGATTCTTTCTGACGGTCAGGGACATTCTGTATACCTGGGTGAAAGAGACTGCTCTATGCAGAGACGAAACCAGAAGGTCATAGAGGAAGCTCCTGCACCGTTTATCACTCAGGAAGAGCGGGAATTTATCGGAAGCAGATGCTGCAAGGCATGTAACGAAGTTGGCTATATGGGTGCAGGAACATTTGAATTTCTGTACGAGAACAAACAGTTCTACTTCATAGAAATGAATACCCGTGTTCAGGTTGAGCATCCTGTATCCGAAGCGATTACAGGAATAGATATCGTCAAGCAGCAGTTGCTTGTTGCCGGCGGTTCTCCTCTCACCATAACACAGGATGATGTGCACATTACCGGTCATGCCATGGAATGCCGAATTAACGCAGAAGATCCTGCCACCTTCATTCCTTCCCCTGGCAGAATAGAAAGACTTCATGTTCCGGGCGGTCTGGGCGTACGCTGGGATTCTCATGTGTATGAAGGTTACGTTGTTCCTCCTTACTATGATTCAATGATTGGCAAACTTATATGTCATGCAGAGAATCGTAACAACGTTATAGCAAGAATGCGGCAGGCGCTTGATGAACTGGTTGTTGAAGGAATCAAAACCAACATTCCTCTTCACAAAGAACTGATGAATGATTCAACATTCGTGAATGGTGGAGAAAATATCCACTATCTTGGTCAGAAGTTAAGTTCTAAATAAGTCCTGTTACTTTTGATCTGGTAAGCCTTCATATTGCAGCAGCGTATGAAGGTTTTTCTTTTTAAGTTGCAGGAATAATTTTTTAAAACAGGGGTAAATAAGTGAACTCTCCATGTAACAGTGAAATTATAGAGAATTTTCTGACACATCTGACGTTGGAAAAAAGATTAAGTGCCAATTCAAACTATAGTTACAGGGAAGATATTCTGCAGTTTTCCTCCTTTCTGAATAAAACAGTTCAAAATAACCCAGCAAGTCTATTAAATTTCGGGAGAGAAGAAGTAGAAAAATTTCTGGAATACAGAAATAGTAAAGACTACAGTGCCAGATCAAACCAAAGATTTTTATCATGTCTGAGAACTTTTATTAAATTCTGCCACCTGGAACACTTAAGGACCGACAACCCCCTTGCTGCCATATCGTCACCCAAAAAAGAAATGCATCTACCGGAATATCTGACAGAAAATGAGGTTCAGTTACTTCTGAATGAGCCAAAAACATCGGATCCGCTGGAGCTCCGCGACAAAGCAATGATAGAGCTTATGTATGCATCCGGACTGCGCGTATCAGAGCTTATAAATTTAACCCTAAATGATATAGATATGGAGGAAAGTATTCTTAGGGTTATCGGAAAAGGAGACAAGGAAAGATTAGTGCCGTTTGCTGATCAAACAGGAGTCTGGTTAAATGAATATCTGACAAAAGTGAGAAACCTTATTCCTGTTTCATCCGAATATTTATTTTTATCCAAAAGAAATACTCCAATGACGCGGCAAACTTTCTGGTACAGAATAAAAGAATACGCACAGAGAATAGGTATCAGTAAAAACATCCACCCTCACACTCTCAGACATTCGTTTGCCACCCATCTTTTAAATCATGGAGCAACAATATTTGACGTCCAGCTGATGCTTGGTCATGCTTGTGTGGATACAACACAAATTTATACACACATAGCCAATCAGAAAATTAAGAACATACACCAGGAATTTCATCCGCGGGCAAAAAAACGTTAATTTTCACAAATTAAACCAGAAGATGCTAACTATTAAAAATTCAAATCTGTTCAAAGCAAAAAGACAGGGCTTTATATTCACCCATCGCAACAGAGCAAAACCTCTGAAAAACCCGGCATACCAAACTTCTGATATATATATTTTTTTTCCTCTAGGCTGAATTATTCTATTTATCAGAAAAAGGGACATGAAAAAGAGAGCTGATAATTCTGGAGATTATCTCCCGGTTGCATACTGATGATCAAAATACCGTACCGGCACCAGTAAATTTTAAACGCAGGAAGTTTTCAGAAGCAGAAGAATAAGAGCTCTGTTTGAGGTAAACAGTTTTCCTATGAATAAAACCTGTATAATTCTGTCTTTTACTCCTGCACAGCAATATTCAAATTCCGCTGTAAAACAGCACTGGTCTTCTATCTGTTCTAACAACTGCAAGACTGCCAAGCAAAAGACTCTTACGGATACAAAAAAAGCCACTATCAAGTGGCTTTTTTAATTCATGCTAAATAAGAAACTAAAGATGAAATATTATTCAGCTTCCTTAACATAAGTGATAAGCTTGTCACCCTGCTTCTCAAGATAGAAGTCATACTTACCATCTGCTGGAGGTGTAACCTTAACTTCTTCAAACTTAGAATTTGGATTCAAAACGATAGGCTCTCCACCCCACTCGTAAACACCAGGAGCAGAAGATGAATCGTAACCCATATTGGTACCAGGAGTCCATGCACTGTCAGCAAACTTGAACTTGTATGGAGCATAATCAACCTTAAGTTCTGCAGTTGCCTTCCACTTGTTGTCATCTACTTTCTTAACTAAGAATTCTGGAAGTGGAGCCCACTCTGGATCAGAAATTTCACCACGCAGGAAAATTGGCTTACCAAAAACATCTGCAGCACCTTCACCTGATGCAGCTGCACCACTAGAAGAACCACCGTCTGATGCACAACCAGCGAAACCAAATGAACCTGCAAATAATGCAGCTAAGATAACTTTCTTAAACATTCTATATAAATCCTTTTAACAAAAAAATAATGCCATGAGGCACCAAACGGTTATATTTAATCATAAAAGAGAGCTATGTTCTGATATATATATCACAAATCAACACCATACCAAAATGGATGATCATTTTTTACATTTACTTTTTATTGACGTAATCCTCTGCCTAAAGGCAGGTAGTTCCAGCCTGTTCCCGCAGCAGGCGGCGGAATACTCTCGCGGGTTTCTTCCGCCGACTCACGATACGGTTCACTGCACAAGCTCTGCGGCTATTTGCCGTTATTTAGAAAGCCTAGCTCTGTCTCTGTTAGCAAGAAAGGCTATACCTAAATTTATGCCCCATATTCTCGTCCTAAAGAATGTGATTCTACGGCACAATCAGATGACATAAACATCTTGATTTAAACATTGTTATAATTTTCCGCTATTCAAAGCACGCCAGATCATCAACGATGGAAGATAGATATTGAATGCTACCAAGATGCGGCAATACAAAAGCACGATCAGCTTTCTGCAAGGCAATTCTCCCTTTCATTTTAAGACATCAGAACATCAGAAAACTTATCAATTATAGTTTCAGACACCATATGAATGTCTGATAAAAGTGCGCAATCCGGAAATCATTTCATGGATCTTTATAAGATCTAATGGTTCAAATTAGTTAAAAAAAGGTGACAATAAACCAGTCAAATGACTGCCGCTTTTAATAATGATAAACCATCGTAAAGCTGATCACCTGCAAATAAGAGAAACCAGACAAGTAGCTACCATGAATACTTCTCTGAATATCGCATATCAGATGAAAAAAAAAATTCATTTCGACAGAAACAACTGCTAAACAGAAGTAACAAAAAAGGAAAATTTGAAGGTTATAAGAAGAGAAAAAATGGTGCTGCTAGACAGAATTGAACTGTCGACCTCACCCTTACCAAGGGTGCGCTCTACCAACTGAGCTATAGCAGCAAAGGGGTGCCTGACAATTACCTACTCTGACATGGCGAGAAGCCACACGACCATCGGCGCAACGACATTTCACTTCTGTGTTCGGAATGGGAACAGGTGGTACTGACGCGCTATTGCTGTCAGGCGA
>JAEEOK010000082.1 GCA_016284235.1 Succinivibrionaceae bacterium | reverse complement strand
GAAAATTTTTAGCATCGGCCGGATCTGTGATAAGAGGCAGTTTCCAGGAACTGAGCCCGTGATTTTCCGTGCCGTTGCTGAAAGACAGGGCACCGCAGAACATTCCGCTAATATCGTTAACAGAATCTGTGTTCCAGCTGCTGAGATCCTGGTTAAAGGAGAAAGCATCCAGAAACATGCATGACATATCAGTAACACGAGAAGTGTCCCAGTTGCCGATGGGCTGGTTGAAGGAGAAGGCGTCCTGGAACATGCTTGCCATATTATTAACATGAGAAGTGTCCCAGCTGCCGATGGGCTGGTTGAAGGAGAAGGCGTCCTGGAACATGTTTGCCATATTATTAACATGAGAAGTGTCCCAGTTGCAGACAGAATGGTTGAATTTTTTAGCTCCGCAAAACATGTAGCCCATATCAGTTACGCTGGAGGTATTCCAGGTATTAACCGGCTGATCAAAAACTTTTGCACCGGCGAACATTCCGTACATGCTTGTAACCTTCGAGGTGTCCCAGCTGCTCACAGACTGGTTGAAACTGGCGGCATCACAGAACATCTCGAACATATTTGTAACACGGGAAGTGTTCCAGCAGATGACAGACTGGTTAAAACTCGCTGCTCCGCAGAACATTAGTCTCATATCGGTAACACCGGATGTATCCCATGTGCTGACAGGCTGATTGAATTTTTTTGCTCCGCAAAACATGCCGAACATATCAGTAACATGAGAAGTGTCCCAGCTGCTGATGTTCTGGTTAAAAGAACAGGCATAACGGAACATGGCGTTCATATCAGTAACTTTGGAAGTGTTCCAGGTGCCGACAGGCTGATTGAATTTCTCAGCGTTTGCAAACATTTTGCTCATGTTGGTCACACTTGATGTGTTCCAGGTACCTACAGGGTGGTTAAATTTCTTTGCATTCTGAAACATACCGCTCATGTCAGTAACAAGTGAAGTATTCCAGTTTTCAATTCCTGAAAAATCTTCACGATCCGAGTTTTCAAATAAGCCGCTCATGTCAGTTATGAGGGAAGTGTCAATGTCACCCAGAGATACTTTTGTTTTTTGGATCAGAGACAACAGATCTTTTTTATTTTTGGGCTTGTACAGGAAACTCATATTACTTCTCCCGTTTGGTTTCATAAGCTCGATTTTATGAACCTTTTAACAGGCTTCTGTTCAGATTTTTTGGCATATCCGGTGAGATGTAAGGATTTAAAAGGACTGATGTCGGAAAGTGGGTCAGTATGCCATGGAAAGTTTGTCTGTTCTGGATTTTTACTCATCAGCAGTTCAGATGACCAGCAATAATCTCTAATGATTATCTGAAATCAGTCTTTATGAACCTATTATAAAAAATTGAGGAAAATAATAAAGCAAATTTTGTATATTTTGGATGAATATTTGAGATTAATCACGAAATGTATGAGTTAATGTAAGATATATGCGCTTTGTTTATATAAAAGATTGTTTAGTGGTTATAATATGACAGTGTATGTGGTGTATGTGGTGTATATGTGAATTTGTTCAAAATGACACGTTTTGTATCTGTCAGGACCTCCCTAAATTTAGGATGATTTTTGTGTGCTCGTCATGCACATTTTCATGGAGTGAATCCCGAACACGGCATCTAGTGCTGCGTCTCAGTCTTTTTTACAGTTAAACTAAAATTGTTGCATTCGCTACAGATTTTATTTTGGTTGAAGGAGCGAAGTCTTTTAGCCCTATTCTCGTTTAAGAAAACATGTAAAAAAACACGGAGTGCGTACTGAAGAATACCTTGCACACTTATTAGTCATATCAGACTGCACCGATCAGAATTGAACGCTCCAGGTATTCAACCTGAAGAGAAAAATGCGATCCTTGAAAGACTATGCCTTGGAATTTTAAAAAAAGTCTATTCGAAGATTTTTGTGCAATGAAAGAGTTTTAAAAACGGCATCGATATATGCCTACCTGGTAAACGGATGACAGTTTTCTTGCTCAGTTCTTTAAGAATGTATCGCAGTACAAGGTCTATGTTGATGCAAAATTCTAAATTTGCCGAGTCGATTATCCGGGGCAATTCATTAGCCGCATAGAAATGGTGATCTAGATACTGTGGTCTTTTTGATGAACAAGACATAAAATGACACTAAATACAAAAAGATTTTTGCTAGGAACAGCGGTGTAGATCGGTAGAAATAAGAAAAGACAAGAGTTACATTCCTAACAAAGACCAAATGGAGGTAATCATGTCTTTAAAAACGAAAACTTGAGTCATTTTATATTTTTTGCTGTAGTTTGTTGATTCTCGCAATGATAAGAATATAAGATTTTATCTGGAACTCACAGAAAGTATAACCGATGATGTTCGAAACCACGGATCTGCGTCTGATTTTTTTTTAAGGATTCACTTATAAGTGGTGGTAGCCATGTAATACGTCTCCATAGTCTTGCTCAGGCGTGTAATCGGAAAATTTTATCAGATTTGAATTTTCAAGGTATTACTGTACCGTTGTCCTATTATCCGTACTGATTGCTTTACTGCTTGAAATCAATGCAAATGACACGTCTGCAAACCTTACAGCAGTGAAAGACATTAACCTTCAACAGGAAAAAAACAAGTGACAAAAGGAAATTGCTACAAACCGGTTAAATCAAGATTCAGGTTTGTTCAAGTTTCAGCCATAAAACCGGACGAACGTAGCCGGTATTAGGGTAGACATTGATGCCATCAGCCCGGATACCGCCACCCTTGCGAACGAATGCGGCAAAATCGTCGCGGAAACCACGTGACCGCAACCACCACCAGCCAAAACTATCTTTATCTGTTCCGCTATTTTTGTTTTTGGAATAGATGTCTCTGCATTGTCTGTCCTGATTATCTTTAAACAGTCGTTCAGCTTCATAAGTACTAAGCAGAAATATTTTATCTTCTGTATCTCTACCATAATCGTTTAAAACAGTTGTAGTGACGATCTTGCTTTGTTCTTTCAAATCAAAACATGAATAAAAAAACTCGTTATTAAGCCATCTGCGAAGCGAACTGTTTTCCCATGTTGTACTCGTGTAACTCTCATGATAGGATCTGCGACCAATTGGTTCTTCGGTTATTAGTAATGCAGTGTTGTCTTTCCTCGCCAGCACCCGCCATTTTACCGGTTCTTTGTCTATTTCATTCTCTATGAAATATTTTCCAAATTCAATAATGGAACCAGTCTGAAAACTTTCCAAAAAATCTTCCCGTTCCAGAATAGCCAGTTCCTGTCTGATGCGTACTAATCTGAGAGATTCAGATTCCTCAGTTTCAGATCTTATACTCTTTTGATCGAACCATAAAGCAGGGCGGATAGAACTTTTATTATTAAAAATACTGCCGCCTTTGGTAAAAATGCGCCCATCGTTGTCGACATAGACAGCGCTGCGCTCATCGCTTCCGCGCGACCGCAGCCACCACCAGCAAAAACTGTTTTTATCAGTCAGCGAGCCGTTATTTTTGGCGTAAAGCGTAACCCCGCATCTTCTATCCTCATCATTTTTAAACAGTTGCTCTGCCTCACCGGAACTCAGCAGAAATACCCTGTCGTTAGTGTCGTCGCCGCAATCATTTGAAACAAGAGTATTTATGATCTGATTTTGTTCCTTTGTATCAAAACACGAACTGAAAAACTCATTATTCAGCCAACTGCGAAGCGAACAATTTTTCCATATTGGAACACATTGCTTCCATATCATACTAATAACCATTCCCAGATAACTCTCGTGATAAGATTTGCAGTCAATGGCATCTTTCGTTATCAGTAATATTCTGTCATTTTCTTTTGAAAGAACTTTCCATTTTACAGGTTCTCTGGCATTTTTATTCTCGGCGTAATATTCTCCAAATTCAACAGTAGATCCGACATTTGCCTTCATTAATGCTTTTTCCCGCTCCATTCTTTGGTGTTTCTTCTTCTCCTGATCCTTAATTAAACCGTCAAGATCGAGCCATACAGCCGGGCGAACAAAACCACTGGACGAATACGTATTGTTGAGATAACCGCTGGCGTCGACAATGGCAAAGTAGCCGTAACCACCAGACTTCACCCACCAATTGCAGAAAAGACCTTCATATTGCATCGTATTAACACTGTTTGCATAGGCGGTTGACGTATTAACATTTTTTGCATAGACGGTTGCTTTACATTTTCTGTCAGAAGCATCCTTAAAAAGAGCTGTTTCTTCAGCATTCAGCAGAAATACTTTATCAGATTCTGTCTCTCCGAAATTTTGGGAAATTTTTGTTCTTAAAATCAAATTTTGTTCGTTCTCGTCAAAGCACAACTTTATAAATTCATTATTCAGCCATCTTCGGAGAGAACAGTCTTTCCATAATACGGATATTCGATCACTGTTATAAGGTTTGAAGTCAACAGCATCTTCAGTTATCAGCAATACCCTGTTTTCTTCCCGTAAAAGCACGCGCCACTTTATCGGTTTTTTGACTATATTATTATCAAAGAAATATTTTCCAAACTCAAAAACAAATCCTTTACGATATTTTCGAAAAAATACTTCTTTCTCCAGTCTGGCAAGTTCCTGCTTCTCCTGTTCTCTTCTTAAATATTCCTGCTCTTTCTGCTTTCTTATACGTTCCTTTTCCTGCTCATGAGTGATGCGATCCCGCTCGGTTTTCAGATCATCAATAATTCCGCTCACATCATGTGTTGATTTTGACTTGATGCATTGGCAGTAGAAATCAATATCTTTCTGATTATCAATAATCCATTTGAAATACTGCTGGATATTGCTTTTCTTCAGACCGGAAGCAAAATCATTAAATTCACCTGCATTTTTAAAAATTCTGCTGTCAATTTTTATGCGCATATCCGGATTGAAGAATGAATTAAAATTTATTATTTTGTTTTTGATGTCATATCCGTTTAATGAGGCAATATGCTGAATCGTGTCAATCACCTTTCTTTCTTCGTTCTTATGATTCAGTTCATACCAGTTTCTGAGCATTCGCATGACAGTTTCATATTCATCTTCAAGCTTTGTGTCGCCAAGTTTTTCTTCCAAAAGGGCTTCATTGAGGTACTGGGAAATTTCTTTTACCGTGCTTATTTTCAAACTGTTCCAGTAAAAAAGAGACTCTCCTTCACCTGCTGAAATTGACATAAGCATTTTTGAATATGCCTCATCAGTCACACCCGCCTCTTCACAATCAAGAACCAGACTTGCTACACTTCTTAATTTAATTTCACGAAAAAATTCTGATATCATGCCTCTGCCTACATGTTTTTTACCTTCCTTCCAGTTTGTTCCGAATTCTCTTACAAAGTCTTGAATATTTTTTATATGGATGATTTTCCCTTCAGAATTTATAAAGTCATAAAACTGAGGAAACTCTGCATGATCAGAATCATGAGAAATATCTGAACCGACGACGGTTGATCGCGCAACAGCAGACTCTGAAGATTTTGATCTGTCAGAGTATTCTATCTCACCAGGTACCTGCAGACTTTCATTACTCATCCATCTTTCAACCTCGTTCCATGTCCATCTGCGGTTTGGATTATCAGGCTCGTTTCTGTGAGATAAATCCTTGTACGTAAGTCCCTTTATCAAATTTTTTAATCTTTCAGGAAAAGCGGATGATTCGGGAAACGGAATGCTCTGTACTGATGCACTGGCGGCAAGTTCGTCTTCTGAAAGAACGCCCCCGGCATTATTGAACGGCGTGTGACCTGTAAACAACTCATAAAGAGTAATCCCAAAGGAATAATAGTCTGATTCATTCAGAAAAACATTATTGAAGGTTTCCGGGGCACTGTACTCAGGTGACAATCCTGTTCTGGTGATCAGTACAGACTGTCCATCTCCCGTTTTCGAACTGATTCCGAAATCGATTATCAGAATTCTTTCTCCATCGTCTGAAATCATCAGATTGGACGGTTTGATATCCTTATGCATTATGCCGTTTTCGTGCAGATATCTAATGCCCTTTGCCACATTCGGGATGATTATGTTACACATGGTGCCAAAATCAAAAGTCTTTCCTGCAAGACTTCCATTTCTGAAATACGGGAGAATTATTAGAGGACATCCTCTATGTTCACCTATGTCGCGTATATCCGCAACATACGGAAAATGAAGTTTCATGAGAGTTTCGAGAACCGCCTGCTTAACAGCATCCTTTCGGCGGTATATCTTCGCTACATGCCTGTTTCCTTCAGAATCCGTACAGATATATAAATCTGCTTCTCCCGAAACCACGTTAAGTCGGTGAAACACAGAATATTTACCATCAAGGATCTTTTCACCTTCAAGATTGGCAGACTGCAGACTGGTTAAAGAATTGTTAAGTAAAGTTGAACCCTGTTTTACGATATCATTGTTGATTCTAGTTTCCATATCCGGATAAGTCTCCTTTTCTCAGCATTTCAGTCTGGCTTTTGATTGTCAACCCGAGTTTCCCAGCAGTTTTTTCAAGTTTAATCAATAATGGCAGGGTTTGACGAGATAAAAATGCCATTATTGACAACTTCATCCTATAAAAAAAGAAGCCAACCAGCCTTCAACCTGTATCGCTCCATAAGGAGTCATGTTAGAGCTCTGAACCACTGTTGTATACGTTAATTTCCTTGATTTCGGTATACATTCTGAATTTTTATTCCCCAGTGCTGTAAAACCGTGTCTTTCATAGCGTGGTTTTAGGGCATAAAATGGGTATAATTTTTTCTGCCGGTAGAGAAAGACTTTGCTTTTCTCTATGGCGGCAAATCAGGCCAGAGCACGGCGGTAGAGCCTGCGAAGTGAACCGTATTGCCGGTCAGTGGCAGGATCCATCGGGAGCAGTTTGCGGCCTGCCGTGGGAATCATCAGGAATCTCCTGCCTTCATGCAGGGTATGTCAGGGCGGACTGATGCTGCGTTTTTCTGATTCGGAGATTTATGGCTCCTTTAGCTCTGTGCGATCCCGCAGCCGGGCAACCTGGAATTCTGCGGATATGCAGGGTTGCCGACAGATCAGCTGAAGTGCAGAGCATCTGCGGGAGAAATCAGCCACAAGCTCACGAAAAAAGGAGACCCCCGGGATCTTCTTAATGAATTCGCCCGTCAGACTTCAGAACTTACAAGGAGTCTGACATCTGGGTGTAGATTGAAGCAGAACTGCCGCTACCTGGCGGACTTAGAGCGGAATGAGCCCGGAGATCAATGAATAGGTTTGAGTTGGGAAGATAAAAATCATTTTTTCCAAATCTGCCCCGGTCAGCCTGCAGTTGATAACCAATGTCAGTGCGTCAAGCATCATGCCAGCTTCTGAGCTGTAGAGAGCTGCGCCTGCAAGATGTACTTCCCTGTCAATTATGTAGGTATGGGATGCTTCCAGTTCACGGTTGTTAACCCATTCGTTAATCTGGCCGAACGGAACTTCAATAATTCTGTAGGACTCCGGATTTTTTTTGCTTCATCAATGGTTATGCCGACCTGAGCTATTCTCGGCAGAGTGAACACGAGATTTGGAATAGCAGGATATAAAATCGGCGCATCGCTCTTCCCGAGGAGCTGGCCGGCAATGTAGTTAGATTCAAATTCAGCGGTAGGCGTCAGCTTTGGAATCCTCTTGTCTACAACATCTCCGCTGGCATAAATATTTGGAACGCCGGTTCTCATGTGATCGTCGACTTCCATGTCTTTTCTGCCTGCTTTTATGCCAAGCTCCTCAAGTCCATCCCGGACTGCCCTGCGGGGGGCTCCTGCGGCGTTCAGTTCATCCTCGCTTTTTTTACAGGTAAGTAAACTTTGGAAAATGCAGTGATTTATGCACTGAAAAATGCCTGCAGAAAACATGCAGGCACAAAAAAATTCTGGAACCGGGGTACGCCTGACTTTACGCCCTGCATCCACGCCCCCGGGGACGTGGTTCTGCGGACGATCAGACAGGGCGTTTTGCTGCAGAGCTGCGGCAGAGGACCTAGTTTTTAGGCATGCACTCCGGGTATGACTCGATGATTGTGGCTGTTGCGGAACCGAACGAATAAATGAAATCGCTGATTTTGCATTTGCCCTCTTCGCAATCCATGACGTAAACCGCCGAGTCGCTTTCGCCGCCCGCCGTCACAGACACAGTTACCAGACTGTTTCCCTTGAGTCCGTCTATGTCAAAGTCCTTAGGCTTGATTTCAGGATCCTGAGTCCAGAAAAAGAGCGGATCGGTGTCAAACAGAATTTCGCCGCTTGAGGCGTCTGAACCGCACTTCCAGATCCTGGCAAATTCCTTTGTGCCGTATTTCTGAACGTAGCTGTCGAATGAAGGCGGATTCTTTTCCTTAAAAACCTGCTGATACATTTTCTTTACGAATGTTTCAGTCTGTGTATCCGCCGATGCACACGCCGGTGCCATCAGAAGTGCTGCTGTGGCTGTTGCAGTAACCAGCTTTGAAAACAGATGTGATGTCATAGATTTCTCCCTGAGTGACGGTAATTTCGAAACGTTGATCTGCGACCTGATTTACTCTTTTTGAACTGTTGAGAGTATTTTGCGCGTTTCGCATTATATACGGCATTCCGAAGTTAAAACTGTGAATTTTGTCGATTAATAGGTGATCAGATAACATGAAAGTTGCAGACGCGGATCCCGCTGTGTGAACTGACAGGAATCCCGTGCCTTCAATCTGCAGAGGATGCCAGGGAATGCAGTCATGAAATTTATAAAATTTCCCTCAACATTACTTATGATGCCAGGGTTTTCGCCTGCTTTTGTTGATATATGCGAAGTTTTTTTTCTGACGGCTGTAACAGTCCGGCTGAGATAACCGGACATGAGGCGGAGCCTGCAGATCTGACTACGGCGATTCCGGCGGTTACTTCGACATTACGGGATGTGCGCATCCGGCAGATTAGACTGCAACAAACCTGTTCCTGCTTCTGTCGGAAACTGCACCGACATTAAAATCAGTCCTGGCACCGGTGCCGAAAGTGCAGTCAGGATCTGCACGCTGCCTCACAGACTGGAGCATGCTCCCGACTCGGACAGCGGAATTCTTGAAAACGGCATATGCGGATCCGGATGTCCGGAAAATCTCATGCGTTCAGAAAAGGCTGCCCGGGACTTTCAGTCTGCTATGGCCACTGCTTTGCCGTGGCTGCCGGAGATCCGCCTGCATCAGGATTTTTGGCTGTCATTTTCTTTTGAACGATCGGGATCTGCATTCATAAAATTCCCAGGATTTGAAAACTTTCATAAAAGGCAGATTCGAAAAAACGCTCCTTGATCGGCGGGAGAGGAGTCTTTTTTCAGTCCGGCGTCCTGATGCATCCTTGAACAGCAACTTTACGGACTTCACAGTGCTGCAGTCAGATCATCCTGCATTTCAGAAATTTCGAACTTTGATGTTGTTCATCTTTTCTGAAAATACGTTTTGTTTTGGTATTTCGATCCCGTCGGCTGATTTGCCTGTATGATATTCTGCAGGCAATCATTCAGTAAAGTTTTTCTGCTGCAGTTTTCTGGAAAACGTTTCCACTTCAGAATGCAGCGACATGAACTGAGCCAGCAATGCTTTGGAGGACAGCGCTAAATGAACTGCAGAAACGATATCTCACAGGAATGTCCGGAACCTGCGTCCGAACTTTTCGCCGTAAGTGCCGATGACGTAAAGCGTATGTTCTCAAATTTTTCAGCCTTTTCAAACAGCAGTTCCTTTGAAAATTATTCCAGGTTCATCGGGTGTCTTAAAGAATGCGGGGGACATGAACGCTTCAGTTTCAATATTTTCGATGTCTGCAGGATTTTTTATCATGAACTGCAGGTTTGCAGACTTATTGGATCCCTGCTTGATCCTGAAGGTGATCACGGCATGGGATCGTTCTTTCTTAAGCGTTTTCTTGAAATGCTTTTTGTAGACAGTCCCGATGACGACATCTCCAAGGAATTCTGGGAGAAACTGTGCCGTGACGAGAATCTTAATCATACTTCTGTTGAACTTGAATTTCACACTCCCGAAAAGCGGCGCATCGACATTCTTGTCAATATTAACGGGTTTTACCTTCCCGTTGAGGTGAAGATTTTTGCGAGTGATCTGTTTCATCAGTGTTGGGATTATTTCAGTTTTTGCTTAAGGCACAACACGGAGACTGGCCGCAGGATCGGCCGGGAGGATTATGCTGCCCAGACAAGAATTGTGTATTTAACCTTAAAACCCGGATCACCGCAAAAAGACAGTCTCAGCTCTTCAAACGGCGAAAAGCCAAATCTGAGGTGTATTTCCTTCAGCAGGGATATTTATGAGTGGCTGAGCAGCGCCGCCGGGGATTTGAGATCAATGTATGAAGCTGCGGATTTGAGAACTGAATTTAATGACTGCAGAGAAAACGGAAGACATCAAAACAGTTACCTGTCAGGATCATGCAACTGAAGTTCTATCTTCTAACATCATCAAAATTCAGTTCATCAAAAAAAGTCAGACTGTTGCCGCTGGTCTTCTTGCTCTCGTACATTGCAAAATCAGCCTCGCGGTACAAACTTTCAAAGTCAGATTTCCTGCTCATATCAAAGAATGTTATTCCGACACTGACGTTGATTTTAAAACCTCTCAGTTCCTTGATATCTATCCTGTCAATACGATTAAACAGTCTGTCCATCAATGCTGTCGCTGTTTCGTGATCTGTTACAGAAACAGCATAAACCGCAAACTCGTCACCGCCAAGCCGCATAACCACGTCATAGTTACGAAACGTTTTACGAAGACATTCGGCAACAGCTGTAATAACCTTGTCTCCAACGTCATGACCGAAATTGTCATTGACGGATTTAAACTTATCAGCATCAAAAAGAGCATACAATCCAAATTTACCGTCTGAAACCAAAGCTCTGATCTTTGCCTCACCGCTTCCGCGATTTAATATTCCGGTAAGACGATCTGTTTCAGACAGATAAATCAACTTTTCACGCTCTCGTTTTTCATGATCAATATTTTCAATCAGAAGCAAAGCCTTGTCCAGATTAATCGCCTTACGAAAATTGGACGCAATGAATCTTGCACGGCACCATAAACAGTCACGATTTAAAAATTCCAGAATCAGTTTTTTCCCGCTGACAAGTCTCTCCGGCAGTGACTTTAAATTCACAAACTCAGTAAGAATTCCCTTTGATACATCAGCAGCCAGTTTGTTCATTTCGGAAACAACAAAATTCTGGGCATCATCAACATCACTGCCTAGAACTGTCGAGTGGCCTGAAGCG
>JAEEOK010000081.1 GCA_016284235.1 Succinivibrionaceae bacterium | reverse complement strand
TCTCTTGAATCTCTCTTACGGTGCCCACACAGATTGTCTTATTTGTTTTTTTAAAGAACTTCACGTTTTCGCCGTGACAACGAGTGCATATATTACAGTATTATTTTTTTTATGCAACTCTTTTTTTCTAAAGAAAACAAATTATTTGATCAAGTGTTCATTACTTAATCAAATATCTTCCTCTTTGTTGAGTCTATGTAGCACAACTCCCGCTAGTTTATTCAATTCTATATCCTTCTTCCTTTCTTTTCATGGCCTGACTTCACAGTTTTGAGCAAAATTTATACTGCCGTTTCTTTCGCTGTTTCAATGCGTTCCATGTGACTTAAAAATTCAGATTTGGTAAATGACTAAAAAGGCGAGAGATCTTATTTGAGGTCATTGCAAGTTCCAGTTGAATTGACGATGTACAGACATTGAACTCCGGCTCAAAGAGTTCACGCAGCAGATTTTTCATTTCATTGGCAACGCTGGTAGCTTTACATGTACAAAACACCGAGTATCAATTTTTAAAGGATGATACGACAGCAGCAAGGCTAACTCTGTACTCCGGCAAATAATTGTTCCATGCCGATGAATTCTGCCTATCTGGAATAAATCATCCTGAATATCTACAAATTGATTTTCCTTAGAGCTTTTTTTGAGACTTCAGACAAGATAGTGAAAAAATATTTAGACTGACCTGACAGTCAGAAATAAAAAAGGGAGCTAGCAGCTCCCTCTATTATCGAATTACCTGAAGGTAAATGATTACTTTTCCGGTACAATGCAAACTTTGATATTTGCAGTAACTTCAGAATGAAGCTGCAGAGCAATATCATATTCGCCGACATTACGCAGAAGACCATTATTCAGATGAACTTCGCGCTTCTGAACTTCTGCACCTGCCGCAGTAACAGCATCAGCAATATCTTTGGTGCCGATAGAACCGAACAGCTTGCCTTCATCTCCGGCCGTAGCACTTATAGTAACACTGCCGATAGCCTGAATTTTCTCAGCACGGGCCTGAGCGGCTGCCAATTCCTCAGCAATCTTCGCTTCTAACTCAGCCTTTCTAGCCTCGAAATCTTCAATATTTTTCTTTGTTGCAAGAACTGCCTTCTTCTGTGGAATAAGGTAGTTACGTGCGTATCCGCTCTTAACCTTTACCTTATCGCCTAAAGTACCCAAATGGGCAATCTTATCTAATAAAATAACTTCCATTACCTTTCCTCTATTACAAAATTTGAGTTAGGCCAACCCAAACAAACCCGCAATTATCTATTGTTAGTAGCATGCAGATCGGTGTATGGGAGTAAAGCCAAGTAGCGGGCACGCTTAATTGCACGTGCTAACTCTCTCTGATACTTTGCAGATGTGCCGGTTATACGGCTTGGAACAATCTTGCCAGACTCTGTAATATAATTCTTCAGAGTATTGATATCTTTGTAGTCAACTGCACTTTCTGCTTCGTTGGCACCGCGACCAAACTTACTGCGATGATGAAAATAATGAGCCATGATCTACCTCCGGTATTAGTTGCTGGTTTCTTCCTGCTGTACCTGCTGCTCTGCAGTTGCTACAGCTTCGTTGCGATACTTGCGCTCTTCACGCTCTTTACGCTCGCTGAGAATGCATGACTGCGTTGTAATAGCAGACTTTACATGCATAACCAAACTGCGAATTACAGCATCGTTGTAACGGAAATTAGACTCGAGTTCATCGATAGTTTTACGATCAGCTTCAACATTCATGAGAACATAGTTAGCTTTACGAAGCTTGTCGATAGGATATGCGAGCTGCATGCGACCCCAATTCTCAAGGCGGTGAATCTTGCCACCTTCCTTTTCAATCAAAGCCTTGTAGCGATCGATCATTCCAGGAACCTGCTCACTCTGATCAGGGTGAACTAAAAAAACAATTTCATAATGATGCATATTTGCCCCTTATGGATTATCAGCCTGTAGTGGAGTCAGTCATCCACGTCTAGGCAAGGAACTACAACAACTGACGGAGGTGATTCTATACAGAAAGCGAATAAAAAGCAAACAAAATATGATCCACCGCAAAAAATAATTTAAACATTCCTTGCTGCTGATACAGTACGCTGTCTCAGCGCCTCATAAAGCACAATTCCAGTAGCAACAGAAACATTAAGACTTGATACGCTTCCGTTCATCGGAAGTTTGACAAGTTCATCGCAGTTCTCTCTTGTCAGTCTGCGCATTCCCTTATCCTCTGCACCCATGACAATGGCTACGGGACCAGACAAATCAACATCATAAACAAGTTTCTCGGCCTCACCTGCAGTGCCGACAATCCACACTCCAAGCTCCTTGAGAGCCTTGATAATTCTTGATATGTTCGTGACTGTAAAAAAAGGAACGCTTTCAGCCGCCCCGCATGCAACCTTGCGGACAGTACCGTTAAGTCCAGCTGCATGATCCTTTGATACCACGACGGCGGTAACACCTGCGCCGTCCGCGCTTCTCAGACAGGCTCCAAGATTATGAGGATCCGTAACATCATCAAGAATCAGAATAAAAGGTTTTTTTACACCGGATATCAAATCAAGCAGATCATTATCCCCGGCCTGCTTTGAACTTTTAATTTTTATCACTATACCCTGATGATTGGCGCCGTCTGTCATGGAATCAAGTGTTTTTCTCTTCACCAGCTGTATCTTGATTCCCAGGTTCTCGAGCTCTCCAGCCAGTTCTCTGGCTTTGTTTTCACTGCTTTCAAGAAGCCAAACACTTAATATATTCTCCGGTTCCCTCTCCAAAACCGCTGATACTGGATGAATGCCAAATACAATACTGTTATCCATAAACTCACACACAAAAAAAGACTCAGAAATTATTTATTCCCTCAGTCTGCAAAAAACTGAAGGAATAATCCCTATCTGTTATTACTCCTGGATTTTTTCTTTTTATAGGTAAGATTCGAAGAATCTGCCGCCAGCAGAAAATTTATCCTGTTGGAATCTGGATCAATGCTGTCAACGATAACATTAACCCTGTCACCAACAGTATAAGAAACCCCGGAACACTCGCCGACAATTGTAATAGGATCCGTCACAGTATAATAGTCAGCTCCGATATTTCCCACATACACCAGTCCGTCTATCGTCCACTGTTCAAGACGAACAAATATGCCGAATGACGCAACATTGGTAACTACACCAGGAAAAGTCATTCCGATCTTATCTTTCATAAATTCACATTTAAGCCAGTTCTCTACCTGATGAGAGGCTTCATCAGCTTTTCTCTCAGTCTCCGAACAGTGAATACCGGACTGCGGTAACTGGCGCAAATCATAATGAAAACCACCAAGCGATGTTTTTACACCATCCGAAATCTCCATATGAGCGTCAAGAGCAAGAAAATATTTAATTTCCCTGTGAAGCATCAGATCAGGATAACGTCTTATCGGAGATGTAAAATGAGCGTAGTTACTGAGCGCCAGAGCATAATGACCGCAATTTTCAGGAGAATATACAGCCTTTGCCAGAGATCTGAGCATTAATGTTTCAAAAATCTCTGCATCAGGACGTTCAGATACAGAATTCAAAAATTTTGCATAATCCGCCGGTGCCGGAACATCATCGCCGGAAAGACTCAGACCGTATCTGGAAATAATGTTTCTAAATTCATCAACCTTGGCTTTAACAGGGTTCGGATGAATTCTGTACAGAGTCTTGTACCGGTGTTCAGTAATGAATGTCGCAGCGGCGACATTGGCCGCTATCATGCATTCCTCAATAATCTTGTGAGATTCATGCCGCGGATCAACCATCATATCCTCAATATGCAGATTCTCGTCAAAGAAAAATTTCATCTCCTGGGTTTCAAACTCTATAACGCCTCTCTTCTTTCTGTACCCGTCCATGGCTTTGTACATCTCATAAAGATTTACAATATGAGGATAAATATCGGCATATTCTCTTACAAGCGCCTCATCACCCTCCAGCATTCCATGCACCTTGTTATAGGTGAGTCTGGCATGAGAAAACATCACAGCAGGATAAAATCTGGATGATTCAAGGACTCCGTTTTTGGAGATAATCATTTCACACGTCATGCACAGACGGTTGACTCTAGGATTAAGGGAGCAGAGTCCGTTCGAGAGTTTCTCCGGAAGCATAGGAACGACATAATTCGGAAAATATACTGAATTGCCTCTTTTGAAAGCTTCATGATCAAGAGGTGTATTATTTCTTACATAATAGGATACATCAGCTATTGCCACATAAAGCTTCCAGCCGCCCTCTTCACGTTTCAAAGGCTCGCAGAATACTGCATCATCAAAATCTCTCGCATCTTCACCGTCTATGGTAAAAAGAGGCAATCCGGTAAGATCCATCCTGTCATGCATATCTTTAGGCAGGACCTCGTCAGGGATGGCTTCAACCTGGGAGAGCACAGCATCCGGCCATTCGTACGGAATTCCATTCTCAACCATGGCTATTTTTATTTGCGCATCAAGATGCTCTTCGGAATCAAAAACATCAATAACCGACCCCTTGTGAATGAACGGCGTTCCGGCTTTTTTATTAAGTACCCGTTCAGAAATCGCTACGGAGACAAGTTTTGAATCCATATTGTCCAGTTCATGCTCGGGGATAATAACAATGTCACCGTATTTTTTCTCGTTTTCCGGATAAAGAATTCTCTCACCGGCACTGTTCATTCCAACACGGCACACAATTCTGCGCTCAGACGGTTTGATCAATTTTGCATAGATCAGAGCATCGGAATCGGATATGCAAAAACGGATCTCATCTCCTTCAATGAAGCCGCCAAAATACCTGCTGGAGTAAACTTTACGGCTGGAGCCGTCAGAAGCATCAATCATATACAGGCCGTCTCTTACTGAAACTATCTTGCCTGACAGAAATTTAGACGGTTCGATAAAATAGAACGATACTCCTGAGACTGAATCAATAACGCCGATATCGCATTCAACTGACAATTCTTTAAATAAAGGAAAAAACTGGCTGGTGCTGACTCCGAAGTCCTCCTTCAGAGCTCTTTTCAAATCACTCAGCGGAATACTTTTCTTATGCTGTGAGGAAAAAAAACTCTTCACAAAAGATTTAATTTTTTCATCTACCATAATTCACCTCTGCAGCCGCTGCTGCATAAAAACATGACTGGAACCTGAACTTATTGAATGTTCCAGCACGGAAAACTAACAATTCTGCTCCAAAACTGAACAGTTAATCTATAACCTGACAGAACCCGGCAAATATCTTGACAGAAACAGAAAGATAACAGGGAGAGTGAAGAAAATGAAAAGCAACCGCAAATGGTGGCCAGAAACGGGATTGAACCGCTGACACGGGGATTTTCAGTCCCCTGCTCTACCAACTGAGCTATCTGGCCCCTACAAAAATGGTGCTGGCGAAAGGAATCGAACCCTCAACCCACTGATTACAAATCAGTTGCACTACCATTGTGCTACGCCAGCATTGATATGGTGCCCAGAAACGGGATTGAACCGCTGACACGGGGATTTTCAGTCCCCTGCTCTACCAACTGAGCTATCTGGGCAACGGAGTCTATTAAACTATTTTTACTTTTATATGTCAACAATTATTTATAGAATAAAACCGGAGTGAGCATACATTAAACAAAACCGTAAATATAGTTTACATTATATTCAACACTCACATAGACATAGGCATAACCCTGTTGCGTCCCAGTCTTTTTGCTTCATACAACTGCAAATCAGCCCTTTTTACAACATCTTCCGGAGGTTCACCTCCGTCAGTTGCGGCTACTCCAAATGATGCGGTCACACTGCTTACCTTTGTTCCTGTCTCCTTAATGATAATACTTAATTTTTCTATCCTCCGGCGCATGTAGTCGGCCATCTGACGAGCCGTGCTTACAGGCGTTTCAGGAAGGAGCATTACAATCTCCTCACCTCCGTAACGGTATGCCATGGCAGAATTTCTTGTCTGCTCAATAAATATCCTTGCAACCATTTTCAGAGCAATATCACCAACCTGGTGGCCATAGGTATCATTCAAACGTTTGAAATGATCAATATCGCACATTATGACTGAAAAAGGCATATCATACTCGCCCAGTGATGCAAGATCCAAATCAAATGAGCGTCTGTTCAGCAAATCAGTCAGAGCATCCGTGGCAGCATCCTTCTGAAAAAGAGAGATCTGATCCTTGAGTTCGGTTATTTCTCTCTGAGCCTTTGTTAACTGACGGGAAAAAATCTCCACAGATTTAGCAACCTCTTTGGAATTTTTTACCATTTCGTGCATGACAGACATCGTCTCTTCAATTGTCAGCTCCCCTCCCTCAGCTTTTTTAAGTTTGTCAAAGGAGGTATTTATCTTACTCTGAAAGAGAACTGTTCCTGCTGATGCGTCAGTTATGGAGGAACTCATCTCGCAAACCATTTTCTCAAGATCACGCTTTATAGTTTCAAGAGATCTTTCGCTGGCCGACGCTATATACTTTGTATAAAGTTCGCGACTTTTGGTCTCAGTGCAAAACCCCCGTGCTATCACATCAGACAGTTCACGGTAGAGATCAAAATTTGATTTATCGGCAAAGGTGTACCAAACTGAATAATGATTTGGACTTGGTGGTATACGGTTCTTAACCATTAAAGTCAGTGCCTTTTTAAGCACTATACTTGATTTTTCATATTCACTCTTATCTTGAGATGACGCCATAGAACGAAACCTTTTCTAAGAAAAGAAATCAGTAAACAAAAGATGCACTGAGACATTACAGAGCCACTTTACGGTGCATTCTATCAGTTATCGCCCGTGTGTATCGTTTTGCAAATCGCATTTCCGGTAAATATATAAAAAAATCATAAACAAGCCCCATGAAAAAGAGTACACAGATCACAGATTAAAAAATTTTATAGTGATGAATACGCGAACTTTTTACAAGACTGCTTATTTGAAAAGAGAAAACAGCTCTATAATTAAACGGTTTTTGATAGAAAAACAATCTCCTGTTACCTTTTCTCCGGCTGCAGAACAGGGAATAACAGTACCCTTCCTCCCGGATGTTGTGGAGTCATTTTTTAATTTAAGGGGTTGCTTGATAAATGAAGTTGCCTAACATAGGAATAAAGAATTCAGATTTTTCCAGAGAAAACATGGAAAAATGGATTGCTGAGAAAATAACGTTGTTTAATGTTGTTGAATCAAACAACATCCGTGCTCTTTTCATGCCTGTGGCAAACAGTGAAATGTGCTCCCTGATGGTTGTGCAGACAATAAAGCAACTGACCAGATTTGACAGATACAAGCGTATTGTAATCATAGGTTCCGCATGCAGCAAAGCAGCAACCGGCATATATCTTCCAAACAGCAATGAAACATTTCGCAATGAAATAACAGAATTTTCCATGATGCTGGAACCGGAAATAGAAAATACCATCAAAGAATTCGATCTAGACGTGCGTATATGGAATGTTTCCACGGATTTTATAGAGCAGTGCGACCTGGCGTACAACCTTCCCATAATCGCTGAGATGACAGCAGAGTATATGCTTCCGATAATACCGATCACGTATAGCAGGGCAGAAAAGGCTGATCTGCTGAAAATAGTGGATCTGCTTGTACGAAACGACAGTCTTATCATTCTGTGCGGGGGACTGAGTCACTCCCTGTCAATCCAGGAATCAAAATCCCTTGATTCAGAAACCATCTCAAAAGTTATAGCTCTTGACAGCAGTATAAGGAATATTCAGAGCAGTTGCTATGAAGCATTGAACTCCATCGTTCAGCTTGCTGAAAATCACTACTGGAGACCGAGGCTGATTTCCTATCAGACAACCGGAAGCAAATACAACATCAAAAATACTGCAGGTTATGCCTCCGTAGTTTTCTTCAATCAGTAAAATTTTGGGAAGCACACAGATTCAAGAGGTTATTATGTCTGAACTGAAAAGGGAGAATTGTCCATATGTGTCACTTGATCAGGCTTTCTCTGTGGGGTTGGGACAGGACGGTGCCCTGAACTGGCTGCGAATCAAGCAGATACCCGTAGCGATATTTCTGATGAGCGGGATAAAACTTGAGGGGACAATTGTGGGATTCGATCCGTACTGCATTATGCTGTGTGATTCCAATGGAAACCAGCAGATGATTTATAAAGCAAAAATCTCAACAATTTCCTGCAGCAATCAGCATGCGAAGTTTCGAAAGGAAAACAGCGTAAACAGTTAAATTTGCACTGTCCGGGCACAGCTGGTTCTGAAATACCAGGTAAGCCGATCCTCGACATCGGGAATATTATGTCAGCAGAACTAACGTCCGCTGTCCGGGTGAATAATCTCGCCAAGATCAAAATGTCCGTCCTTCACAACGCAGCAGTCCATGCCTCCGCGGCGCGCCGATTCTATACCGAGAGGAGCGTCCTCAAAAACAAGACAGTCTGCAGGATTCTTTCCAATTGTTTCAGCTGCTAAAATAAATGTATCCGGTGCAGGTTTATGCCTTCTCACCTGATCAGAGCAGATAAAAGCCGTAATATATTTGTCAATTCCCGTGTACTTCATTACCGCCTCAACATTAGAACGAAGAGTTCCAGTACCGATAATCATGGGAATTGAATTATAGGCTGCATACTCCATAAGCGCCTTCATGTCGGGATATACATAAAGTTCAGGAATATGCCGCACATAGTTGGCTGTTTTTTCCCGCTGCAAAGTTTCAAAGGAATCCCGGAAACCGTACTTTTCTGCCAGCTCCCCTGCAATCAGAATGCTTGGACGGCCTCCGTTTGCAGCCAGATAATCGGTAGGAATACTCACACCTCTTTTTTCACCGACCTCCTGCCATGCCCTGATATGAAACTGCATGGAATTAACAAGAGTTCCGTCAAGATCAAAAATAAGTCCCTCGTACCCCTTAAGCACTGACAAATTTACCATCGCTCATATTCCCGAAATTCAGTAAAAAATCACTTTTTTCATGAAACTGATTCATTAGTCAAATGATTTCATAAAAAGCTTCACAGTCACAGGAACTGTTCAACTGATATTCGTTTATCAGCGGGAAAAGTGACTGTAATGAAATACTTTTTAGCAGACTTGCGCACAACCCGGAGCTGAACCGCCTCCTGCTGATTTTCCTCATTCAACCTCTGATATCTTCTCAAACTGAAGATCCCATACTCCGTGACCAAGTCTGATTCCTCTTTCTTCAAATTTGGTTACCGGTCTGGAATCAGGTCTTGGAATAAAGTCACCTGATGCGGAAAGATTTTTGAGAAATGAGCATCCGTTGCCGGTATCCCTCATGTGCTCCGCATATTCCTGCCAGTCGGTAGCCATATGTATTATGCCTCCGGTTTTTAATTTTCTGGCAGCTAGTTCAAGAAAATCAGTCTGAACAATTCTGCGTTTATGATGCTTTTTCTTGTGCCAGGGATCAGGGAAAAAGAGCTGCAGTCTGGAAAGCGAACTGTCAGGTATCATGTTTTTCAGTATTTCAACGGCATCATGATCCATAACTCTGACATTGACAAGTCCGAGATCTCTGACACTCATAAGGCAAGCCCCTATTCCCGGACGGTGAACTTCTGTCCCCAGATAGTTTTCTGCCGGTGCCTCTCTTGCCATTTCTACAAATGAACGCCCCATGCCGAAGCCTATTTCAAAAACAACAGGATTGTCATTGCCGAACAAATCTTTAAAATCAATCTGTTCTCCGTATTCAACACCATACCTAGGCCACAGTTCCTCCAATGCTCTGCTCTGTCCCTTTGTAAGTCTTCCTTCTCTGCGAACAAAACTTACAATTCTGCGCATTACTGTCTGTTTCTCAGTATCACACTCAGTCGAACACATAATAAACTCCGTTGAAGCGAACAAAAAAGCCGCCCTCGGGCAGCCAGAATAAAACAATAATTTTTTTCAGATCAGATTAAGTTCAGCCATAGCCTTCTCAATCTTGGTCTTTGTTTCAGATGAAAGCGGTACAATCGGACAGCGGCATTCAGCAGTACACAGATTAAGAAGCGAAGCTGCATATTTCGCACCTGCCGGACTTGGTTCGGCAAACATAAGCTTATGAAGCGGAATAAGACGATCCTGAAGTTCACATGCCTCATCCCACTTCTTTGCAAGAGTAAGTTCCTGAAGCTGAGATACCAGTTTCGGTGCCACATTGGCTGTAACCGATATACATCCGCAGCCTCCGGAAAGATTATATGGAACAGCAGTAGAATCCTCACCAGAAATCCACAGGAAATCCTTGCGATCAACCAGTCTGCGCTCAAGCCAAGGTCTTTCAAGATTGCCAGTTGCATCCTTAATGCCGATAACACGCGGAAGTTTGGAAAGACGTGCAACTGTTTCCGGCATTATATTCACCACAGCTCTGCCTGGTACATTGTACAGAATGATAGGTATGTTGGTATTATCATGAACCATTTTGAAATGCTGGTACAAACCCTCCTGATTCGGACGGTTGTAATAACCTGCAATATGGAGAGTCGCATCACAGCCGTATTTCTCGGCAACCTTAGAATATTCAATAGCCTCCACCGGGTTGTTGGAACCGGCGCCAGCTATTACGGCAACTCTGCCTGCTGCAGTCTTTGCAGTTATCTCAATAACACGGCAGTGTTCATCATGAGTGAGGGTCGGACATTCACCTGTTGTTCCCACAGGTACAATTCCGTGAGTTCCCTGCTCAATGTGCCATTCCACCATTTTGCTCAAAGCTTCCTCATCCAGATGACCGTTTCTGAACGGTGTAATCAGAGCTACGATTGAACCGTGGATCATTTCTTTTCCTTCCTTATTAAAAAACCGAACCATGAGCCAACGCATTACGTCAGACTGAAAATTAAAAGCAGACTGAAAGCGGATCCAAAATCTAATACCAAAAACAATTCAGGATCGGAATATTCAATATGCTGAAATCTAAAAACAACTGCTGGTATTGTATCACAAGGTCAGTGTTCAATTGTCAGGTTTAATCAAAAGTAATTCTGAAATCATAGAAAAACTCCCGTTTGATAAAAGTCTAATAATTCAAGAAATTACCAATCATGTCACGTGCAGTGCAATCACACAGGCGGGGAAGCAGGATTTGGAATTAACAAAAAGCCGCAATACTCCTGTATATTCCCTTAACATTTCACAAACCTTTCATCAAATCTTGAACAAAACTACATTTTTAGTTACCCAATTCTAGTATTATCATTTAATACTACAAGAGGGGATGGAAATGTCAGGAGTTCTAGCAGTCATAATGGCAGGTGGTGAAGGAACCCGCCTTATGCCACTTACAGCTTCAAGAAGCAAACCTGCCGTGCCGTTTGCCGGCAGCTACAGGCTTATTGATTTTGTTCTCAATAACTTTGTCAACTCTAATATTCTGAAAATTTACGTTCTGACACAGTTCAAATCTCAGTCCCTCTACCTGCACCTGAAGAAAGGATGGAATATCAACGGACTTTCAGGATGCTTCATAGATCCTATTCCCGCCCAGATGAGACTTGGAAGAAGGTGGTATGACGGAACTGCAGACTCCGTATTTCAAAATCTCAGTTTCATTCAGCAGGAAAAACCGGATTATATATGCGTGTTCGGAAGTGATCACATATACAAAATGGATATCAACCAGATGCTCAGCTTCCACAAGGAAAAGAAAGCTGTGCTTACAATAGCTGCCATAAAGCTTCCTATTTCAAAAGCAAAGTCTCTTGGTGTCATCGAGGTTGATAAGAACGGAAGAATGATAGGCTTTGAGGAAAAACCGGCAAATCCGCGCTGCATTCCGGGAGATCCGGAATATGCACTGGTATCAATGGGCAACTACATTTTTAATCCGGAAACGCTATACAATGAAACGCAGAAGGATAATGAGAATCCTTATTCAGTACACGATTTCGGACGTGATATCATCCCCGACATGCTGAAGGAAGACAAGGAAATATACGTATACGACTTCAGCACAAATTATATTCTTGGAGAAGAAGGCAGAAAAGGCTACTGGCGCGACGTCGGAGACATAGATTCATACTGGCAGGCGCATATGGATATTCTTGCCACACCGTCCAGGTTTTCACTCTACAATCCTCACTGGCAGCTTCATACCTACTATCCGCCGCTTCCGCCTGTTAAATTCAGAAGCAGGGAAAACAACGCTATTATCAACAACTCTATTATCAGTGCCGGATGCTACATAAAATCGGCAAATATCAGCCACAGCGTTCTGGGATTTGAATGTGCAGTGGGAAACAACACCTACCTTGAGAATGTAATCATCATAGGTAACGTCACAATAGGCAACAACTGCAGAATTAAGAATACCATCATTGACCGATATGTTCACATACAGGACAATACAGTAATCGGAGATGATTTAGAAAACATTCCAAACAATGCTATAGTGTCCCCTGGCGGGATTATAGTAATAAAAAAGGGAACAAAGGTATAATCTATGGATATTCTGTTCCTTACTTCCGAGCTTCAGGGCGTAGACAAGACTGGCGGACTTGGCGATGTGGCCAAGGCTCTTCCTGCTGAACTTTCCAGAATGGGACACAACGTAAAGGTTGTAATGCCCCTGTACTTTGGCTCAGATCATGTAAAAAATATTGTTCGCGTGGGTGAATATGAACTTCAGCTCAACGATCACGCATCAATACGTTACAGCATCTATTCAAAAAATTTCTGCGGTTTTACTATCTGGTTCATTGACTACGGGCCGTATTTCTACCGCAACGGTCTGTACGACGAACGGACAGTGGCATACGGGGATAACGGCGAGAGATTCATATTTTTAAGTACATGCGCTCTTGAAGCTTGCATACATCTTAATTTTTACCCGTACGTGGTTCACTGCAACGACTGGCACACTTCAATAGCTACATTTCTGCTGAAAATAAGAAACCGGTACAAGGAAAAGGAAAACTTCAAGTGCAGCAAATCAGTCCTGACAATCCATAACGGTGCATATCAGGGTGTCTTTGACCGTTCTCAATTCTGGATGGTTCCTGAACTCAACGATCACGCCAACGATTTTTTAATGCAGGGTATGTCATATTTCAATCTGCTGAAAATAGGAGTCGCCTTTGCGGATGAGATAAATACTGTCAGTCTCGGATATGCCCAGGAACTGACAACTTATCTCGGCGGTCACGGCATGTCAAAGAATTTTGAATCTAGAGCCGATCACCTTAGAGGAATTGTTAACGGCTGCGACTACACGGACTGGGATCCTCTTAATGATACTCTCATTCCGTACAATTACAGTCACAACCACCTGGAAGAAAAGAATCTCTGCAAGCATATACTGCAGAAGAAGCTTAATCTAGAAGTTAATGATTATCCTCTCTTCGGTATGATATGCCGTCTTACCGAGCAGAAGGGTGTTAATATACTCATCCCGATACTTGAAAGTTTTCTGGTTCACAAGGTTAACGTTGTACTCATCGGAACAGGAGATCTGTATCTTGCACAGCAGTTAAGCATCATACAGGCCAAAAATCCTAAAAAATTTGTTTTCATCAATTCCTATGATGAAACCCTTGCCCATATGACAGAGGCTGCCTCTGATTTCTTTCTCATGCCTTCCCTTTACGAACCGTGCGGCCTGAATCAGATGTATTCAATGGCCTACGGCGCACTGCCGATAGTGCGCTCTGTCGGAGGATTGAGAGATACAGTAAACGACTATGATCATGATCCGAAGAATGCCACAGGTTTCAGATTCGAAAAACCGGAATCCATAGATTTACTGTCAACAATGCGAAGGGCACTGCTCTTTTTCCTGCAGGAGCCGGAGGAATACCACAGAGTGCAGGTTAACGCCATGCATACCAAGTACTACTGGAATAAATCAGCCGAACAGTACATAAAAATGTACAAGGATGCACACGGAGAAACATCCTAGGCACATTATTCCGATATCCTGTCCTGCCGCTGCAGCGAGTCTCTGATTTATAAACCTATCAATTTGATCTATTTATTACTCTTCTTTAATCCTGCCGTCTGATACCTGTAGTACCATTCATTGAGTTTTCTGAACTGCTCGGCTGTCTCGCACGAACTGTTCTCCTCAACATCTGAGCCGGAAAAACCGTTTAAAGCGAAAGATCTTGATGTACCGCTGTCAGAAATACACACTCCGTGATCAGTTACTGTAACAGATCCGTTATATGCAAAATTGTAAGGACATTCGTCGGAGGATTTAAAAAGACTGCACCCCTGGTAATAATAATCAGCACCCTCAAGTGCCAGATCAAACAAAGTAGGCATGATATCCTTATGACTTGCAAACCTCATAGGATCTGCTTCAAGCTTCCGCGGCAGATATATAATAAACGGAACCTGATGCCCGATAACAGCGGATCCCGCGGTCTGATAAATGTTAAGACCTCTTACATTGTGATCGCCCGTTGCAGCAATTACAACCTTCCCCGAAAGACTGTCACTGCCGGCAATTCTGAGAATAAAATCCCCAAGTTTGTCGTTTGCGTACCTCAGGGTTTCATACATGCTGTAAATATCCTCATTATGATATTTCTGCTCAACACTGCTGTTTGGAACCTCTAAATTCGAAATGCGATATCCGGACGGAATCTGATACGGAGGATGGTTTGTAACGCTGATAAGAACCATGAATACAGGGCGATCCGATTTTTTAAGAAAATCATAGGCAAAATCAAACATCTCTTCATCAAAAACACCCCAGGTTGATTTCCCGGCATCAGGATTTTTATTAAGCAGAAAACTGTCATCTATCACTGTTTCAAAACCGTTGGCAAGTGCAAAATCACCCAGATTTCTCCAGCCGCTGCCGCCTGCAGTTACCAGAACCGTATGGTAGCCCTGCTCCTTAAAAGGAAGTGCCGCAGAAGTAAAAAAAGAACTGCGCGAAAATCTTCCCACGGAATGATTAAAGTTATCTCCCTGCCGTACAAAAATTCTGCCTACAGAATCTATGGTCCCGTCACCCTCGGAAACAAAATTTTTAAAAGAAAGTACCGTAGGAAGTTCAAGAACCTTTCTCAGAGATCCATAAACATCGAAGGAATCGGGATTATCCTGAAGAAGCATATCCGTACTCATACTTTCCATGATTGCAAGAACCACACCAGGTTTTCCTTTTATTATTCCGGATGAGGTGCGTTTTAAAACAGCCTTGTAATCATCAGAATATGCAAGTCCGAAATAAGAAGCCGCCGACTTCAAATCAGCAGGATCTGCAGATTGAACCTTCTTTTCCTTGTAATAATCCGATACCGTCCACGACAGTGCCATCAGTCCGGACGGAACAAGATCATTAATCGAAGCGCTTGTGGTGACGGCAGCCGCAGCACGCCTCAAAGGAAACTTTCCTACATCACCCCTGATCAGTACACCCCATACTCCAAGAAAAACAATCATCATAAATACGGCAGACCAGATAAACTGCAGTCTTGAAAATCTGCACAGGAACCATAAAAAGCCGTAAAGAGAGCCACCTGCCGCTATTCCGCAGAAAAGGGCAAAAAGGATAAAACGTATAACCGGATAGCCGTCCCATATACTGCTGACTACAGCCCCAAAATCCTCATTAATCAGACCGAAACACATAAGATCAAAATGGTGACCGTAGGTCCGGATAAAATAGTAATTGGCAACACCTGCAAGAGCCGTGACAAAAAAAACAAATCCTGTATATACAGCTCCGCACTTTGGAAAAAGTGAAGCAAAGCGTCCCGGCGGAATTACAAGTCCAAGCAGTATCAGCGGAGAAAGAATAATGGTTATGAATTTAAGATCAAAACGAAGACTCATGATCAGAAAATTCAGTTTTTCAGATCCGCTGATAGAATCCCATGCCTGTGAGTTCAGCCAGAAAACAGAACACAGTCTTATAACCGAAACAAGCAAAAGAAGAAATAAACCGGTTGCAGCGGCAGTACGAATAATAACGAGAGTCCGTCTGGTAAAAATATTCTGCAAATCCATAGACAGCCTGTAAAAAAATCAACTGCAGATATTTTAATCTGAACATAGACAGTTCGGAAACAAAAAAAGCTTCGCAAAGTCAATGCGAAGCTCATTAATAAGCAGTAAATGGAATCAGGACTCCTCTTTTACAACTTCCGCATCAGGAGCATTGCGCTTAATCGAATCAATACCGTTAAGCACATCAGCATGCTTCTTATACCCCTGACCGGTAACAATTATCTCTCCGTTTGTTGCCTTCAGGCGAAATCTGAACTCCCCTGATTTATCAGTGTAAACCTCGAATTTTGGATGCTTCTGCGGTTCAAATCCTTCCTTTGTCTGATCTTCAATATTAGCAGCAACAGAATTTTTCTTCACACTTTCAATTCCGTTCATGCAGGTTGCTTCAGATGAATAAACCTGGGAGGTTGCAATAACCTGACCGTTGGTAGCCTTAAGATTAAAAACAAAACCGTCATTCTTGGATTTTTTAACAACAAACTTACCCATAAATCCCTCTTACAATTAAACAGCAAAAGCACAGTGGCTTCACGGTGTATCCACGATCAACCCTGTGTATCAGCATGGTATATCACATGCGATTTTTAACTGTCAAGCAGTCCTCTGCAGCAACGGTATTGAGATCTTAATTAATGTTTCAGTCCGTCATGAAAAGCTCCGGAATGCATACTTTTGTTCAACACTGAAACAGACTGGGACGCAGCACGCAAAACTGACAGATCTATATGCGCCATTGTGAATGAATTTTTCGACCTCTGTTATACTAAAAGCAGTTTCGGGTGAAGAATAGATACCTAAATAAACTAAGGAAAATACAAATGGCATTATCTGAAATCCACAATTACTATGAAGATCTGGTAAGAAAATACATTGATGCTCTGGAACTCGTAACCACGCGTTCGGATGACTACATAGCAGATCTATACTGTCTTGCTCTGAATCAGCTGCCTGTTCACTACATCCGTCACGGCGTTGATATGTACTTCTATATGTCAGATGAAAAAAGACAGGAAATGGAAGAAAAGGTAATTTATGCGGTTTCATCAGCCATAACCTGGCTGGACAACGAACTAAAGGAAAAGAACAAGCTAAAGACACTTGAAGCCCAGCAGAAAAAGGCGGAGGAAGAGGCAAGAATCGCAAAGGCTGCGGCAGATGAGGCTGAACGGAGAGCAAGAAAGGCGGCATCTATAGCTGCGGAACTTGCTAAACAGGCAAAACATGCCAAGGATGCTCTCGTAGATACTGAAACTCATCAGGGCGGAATGTCAACCGACTGAAACAAATTCGCCGAAGAGTCATGAACAGAAGCAAAAAAGGTGACAGTTTCCTGGCACCTTTTTGTTTTTAACAAGAAAAGAAAGCTTTCCGGTACAGAAATAAATTCTAGTACTCGAACATAGCTGAAATTGATTCCTCGTTGTTAATGCGGCGGATAGCCTCTGCGAGCATCGGAGCAAGAGTCAGACTTCTAACCTTGTGAGTTTCCTTAATCTCCTCTGTCAGCGGAATAGAATCAGTAACAACAATCTCATCAATCTTAGAATTTGAAATATTCTCGAGCGCAGCTCCTGAAAGCACAGGATGTGTTGCATAGGCATATACTGAATGGGCGCCTCTATCCTTTAATGCATCGGCAGCCTTGCACAGCGTACCACCTGTATCAACCATATCGTCAATAATTATACAGTCTCTGCCCTCTACCTCACCGATAAGATGCATAACCTGGGATACATTCGGACGAGGACGGCGCTTGTCGATAATCGCAATATCAATATCATTAAGGAGTTTTGCCATTGCTCTTGCTCTTACAACACCGCCAATATCAGGAGAAACAATCACAGGATTCTCAAGATGCTTGCTGCGCAGATCATCAAGAAGAACAGGACTTCCGAAAAGATTATCAATAGGTACATCAAAAAATCCCTGGATCTGCTCTGCATGAAGATCAACTGTAACAACACGATCAACACCTACACAGGAAAGAAAATCAGCCACAACCTTTGCAGTAATAGGAACTCGTGCTGAACGTACGCGGCGATCCTGACGGGCATAGCCGAAATATGGAACAACTGCAGTGATTCTGCCGGCAGACGCCCTGCGCATCGCATCAATCATTACAACCAGCTCCATAAGATGATCATTCGTCGGTGCACATGTAGACTGGATAATAAACACATCACAGCCACGAATGTTCTCATTGATCTGCACCTGAACCTCACCGTCGCTAAAACGGCCTACGGTCGCTGCACCAAGCTTGGTACCCAAACGATTTGCAATTTTTTCAGCTAACTCAGGAATTGCGTTTCCTGCAAAAAGTTTCATATCCGGCACGATATAACCTCGATTATGATTTTAGAAAAAACAAAAGATCACACTGCTATGATCTCAAAAATGGTATTACTTCTCATTCAGTTCCCGATACAGCGGGGATTGATTCCGCCCCTGAGCCACAAATGCCCTCCAGCCCCCGGGCAGAGACCTCAAAGCACCTTCAGCCGATGTTTTGTCATCAAATTCTCCAAAAACACAGGCGCCGGTACCGGTCATTCTCGATGGTGCATATTTTAGCAACCATTCCAATGACTGATCAACAGGAGGATAAATTTTTTTAACCAGACTCTGGCAGTCATTTTCCCATTTTTCTTTTTTCAGTTCATCCCAGGAACGTACCGGAGTATTGCGTTTCAGATCCGGATGGCAGAAAATTTCCTTCGTGGAGACATGAACGTCAGGCACAACGACAAGATACCATTTTTCCTGCAGATCAACGGGTATGAGTTTTTCACCCACGCCTTCCGCAAAAGCAGCATGTCCTCTTACGAAGACGGGAACATCAGCACCGAGTTTTCTTCCAATTTCCGCCAGCTCATCAACAGACAGATCGCATTTCCACAGCTTGTTTACAGCAGCAAGAGCTGTTGCCGCATCTGATGAGCCTCCGCCTATGCCTCCGCCCATAGGGAGATTTTTTCTGAGAGTGATTCTGATACCTTTTTTTTCCCTGCGGTATTCAAGAAGAGCCTCTGCCGCTCTGTAAATGAGATTTGATGTCTCCGGAACTCCGGGAATAGGCGGAAGCACAGAGATACAGTCCTCATCGGTAAGTTCAAAATCAAGGTAATCACAGTAATCAAGGAAAATGAACAGTGTCTGCAGATCATGATACCCGTCAGCTCTTTTGCCCGTTACATAAAGAAACAGATTCAGTTTGGCCGGTGCCGGCAGATTTAAAATTTTCTTCATAATGTGAAATTCCATTCCTTTACAGTAATTTTTATGCTTCCAATAGACACGTTTTCAAGTTTCAGCTTTGACGGCAGAACATACTCGCCGAATCTGGCATACTCATAATAACGAACCTTCCATCCATCCACAAAGAGATATGCAAGTCTGCCGCTGTCATCATAACGTGTTTCTGATTCATCACCAAGACTTACACCCATCATCAGATAAGGCAGACGATCCACAGGAAGCCCCACAGCCTCCATAAACTCCCTTTCTGTAGAAAAACGGTACTGATTGCCTTCAGATCCTGTAAGTTCAATACCTCCGACCTCCTTTGATTTTTTTATCTTCACCAGCTGACCTGCAAGCGCATGGGTTACAACCATCATATATTCAGTTCCGTCTCTGTTGTAAAGAAATGACGCGCTTCCGCGGGTGTTTGTATTACTTCCGTAGCTGGTTCTTGGGATCAGATCAAGAATCATCGATCCGTTAACTTTATACTTCTGCATATCAATAAGAGAAAGTTTCTGGGCATTCCATTCCTGAACAGAAAGAAACGGCCCGGTAACAGGCTGGTTGTCATCAAATGTTGATTCGCATCCGCACAATACGGCAGACAGTACAAAAACCGCCGCCGGTAAAAATTTATTTATCACTTGAAATACCATATAGTCAGACTGGTAAACGGTAAAAAAAACGGTATAAATTCCAATAAGGATTCATACCGCAATTCAACAAAATATAACTATTTTCTATTATTTTTTCAGAGACTGCTGATAACGTGCCGCTGCTTCGAGAATCTCCTTCTCTGCAGATTCACGATCAGACCATCCTTCAATCTTAACCCACTTGCCAGGCTCGAGTTCCTTGTAGTGTGTAAAGAAGTGTTCAATCTGTTGCTTGAGAAGTTCTGGCAGATCTGCTAGTTCCTTGACAGGATCGTAAATCATTGAAACCTTGCTGTGAGGAACTGCAATAAGTTTTGCATCAGCACCTGCTTCATCAGTCATGTGAAGAATGCCGATAGGACGGCAGCGGATTACAGAACCAGGAAGAAGCGGATATCTGCTAGGAACGAGAACATCAAGCGGGTCACCGTCCAAAGAAAGAGTCTGATTGATAAAACCGTAGTTGCATGGATAATACATAGGAGTTGCCATGAAACGATCAACAAATATGCAGCCAGTCTCATGATCCACTTCATACTTGATAGGATCAGCATTCTGCGGAATTTCGATCACAACATAAATATCATCAGGAAGAGACTTTCCTGCAGGAATTTTATCTAAACTCATTATTGTTCCTTAGTAGAAAAACACACTTTGAAAAAAACACCGAATACGTTCATCTGCTGTTCGCATAAAATGAACAGTGTACAAAAGACCTCTAGGGATCTTAACGGGTTAGGAGATAATTGACAATGAACCTTTGTAACAAAATTTGAGAGGTTACACGTTTTTTATCCAATATCTGCAAAAGCGGGCAGATTTTTTTAATCCGGCATCCCCTGACTGAAGGATCCCGGATTTCAAATCAGACCGTCGTCAGCTCCGGACGGATCACAACGGTGAAAAATTTTCAGATTTTTTCAACCATCGGTCTTGACGTGCCTGCATCAATATCAACAATTCTGACCCGATCACCCACGGAAAATTCAGTTCCCCTGACGGCTGCAAGAGCAAGACAGACAGAATCCTTGACTATGATCTTGAAGGTTCCGTCCGTATTCACCTCTGAAACCTCGGTAACAAGCCCCTTGAGGGAATCAAACCCGCTGTTAGGCTGATAGGAATCCTTATCCTCCTTTTTCTTCATATGTCTGAACAGCCATACAGCCACAAGGATAAGCGACAGTACGCCGTACAGAATACACTGTGAACTGAAGGACATCGAATCCGAACAGAATGCGACAGCTGCGGTAACCATGGCCGCAATACCCAGAAACAGAAGAAAGAAATCCGTACCCACAACTTCGGCCACCATGAGTCCAAAGCCGAGAATCAGCCAGATATACGCAGGATCCATAGAGATTATTCCTTACTTGTTATTGATTTCCTTAACCAGCTGTGAGATACCGCCGATAGATCCGATTATGCTTGAGGCATCAAGCGGCATCAGTACAACCTTTGAATTATCAGCAGCCCCGATAGCCTTGATGGCATCGGTGTATTTCTGTGCAACGAAATAATTTATCGCCTGGGTATTTCCGTCTCTTATGGCATCCGAAACCATTGTTGTTGCACGAGCCTCGGCTTCAGCCGCTCTTTCTCTTGCCTCCGCAGCAAGAAAGGCAGCTGCCTTTTCACCTTCCGACTTTAAAATCTGCGACTGTTTTTCACCCTCGGACTTGAGAATCTGAGCCTGTCTTATACCCTCAGCCTCAAGGATGGTAGCGCGCTTGGTACGCTCCGCCTTAAGCTGGGCGCTCATGGATTCCATGACATCACTTGAAACATTGATATCACGGATATCTATACGCGTAACCTTGACACCCCATACCTCTGTCGCTTTATCCACAACCTGAAGCAGATCGCGGTTGATCGTATCACGCTGGGAAAGCATCTGATCAAGTTCCATAGATCCGAGAACCGAACGGAGCTGAGTGTTGACCAGCTGGCAGATGGAATTGAAATAATCATTAACCTCATACACGCACTTGGCGGCGTTATATACCTGAATAAAGCAAATCGCATCTATTTTCGCATTGACGTTATCATGAGTGAACACATCCTGAGGAGGAATGGTCATGGCGGTTTCCTTCATATCCACCTTTTTATAAATTCGATCTATGAAGGGAACAAGGATATGAAGCCCCGGCTTAAGAGTTGTCTGATATTTTCCAAGGCGCTCGATAACATATTCAAAACCCTGCCCTACGACACAGATGGATTTGAAAACCGCACTCACTACAAAAACTAAAAAAGCAATTACAACAAAAGAAAATAATCCCATGTCCATAGCCCTTAACCAGCAAAATTTAGTACAAAAAAAGCACCGATCCGAAACCGCAGCGACACTGCAGGCAATCCGGCAGTGATCTAATCTTATTCCCTTTTGTTTCGTAAGACAACAAAAACAGATGACAGGAGATCGGAGATCAAAGCAGGAGGATCAGAAGAGGAAACGGATAAAAATACAAAACTGTATTCAGACTTTTTCTGACGGACAGATTGTGCCCGATTCAAGCGCCGGAGAGCCGGAAAAAAAGAGACACCGGGTATTTCAAAATTACCTGTTCAAAAACACGTAACTATTTGAACAATAATAAAAATCACTATTAAATTCCGATAATATCACACTTTCTCCCAAAATGTACAAATTAAAGCGTTTTTAATGTCACAATTCAAACACTAAATAATTCATAAATAAAAAGTACTATTCTATAATCTTCAGAATGATGTTTGAGCAGAGCTCAGACACTGCTGGATAGATGTATGCAGCATAAAATTTTGTATATTCTGTACTACCAAGAAGGCTAAGTAATGTTTTTTTTTAATCGATTCAAAATTGCTCATAAACTTTCATTTCTGCTGATCACCATTTTAATCATTCTGACTGTTACCTTCTGCATGTCGGTATCCAAGCTGAAGATTTCCTGCGGATATCTGAATCAGCTGGCGGATATTAAAACGGGACTCATCGGGATGGTGGACAACTCAAGACATCTTGAGGCGCTGTTCAAGGAGCTGAGAATCAGCGCAATCAAATACCCTATGACAGTAACCAAAGAGGAAAGAGACGGGCAAAAAGCGGCCTTCACCAGAAACAAAAGCACATTCATAGCAGTCCTTGACAGAATAAACAGCCAGTGCAACGGCATCAGTGAATGCGAAAATTCAGTAATATACATGAAGGGGCAGCTGGATGATTATGAAAAAGCGACATACAACGAAGTCATAAGACTGACGGAAATCAACCAGAACCGCGACGCATATCTGGCAATCCAGAAGTACCTGGTTCCTATCGGAAACAATATCGACAACAAAGTGGACTATCTTGTCAAGCTTTCAGAAACGAGAAGCAGAGAAATTCAGGATGAGGTTGCAAAAGAAACCAGGCTGACATCCTTTATTGCTGTCTCAATAATCGGTATTATCGTTTCTGTGTTTCTGATATACAAAATAACCAGATCCATACTTATTCCTATCAGGAAGCTGTCAAATGAAGCCGAATGCATTGCAAACGGTGATCTGTCTGTTGCTATCAAAAACAGCAGCAATGATGAAATCGGAGTTCTCACCCAGTCCTTCATGACTATGGTTGAGAGTCTGCGCAATGTCGTCAGCAGTCTTGAAAAAGATGCTGGCAAACTCAAAACTGAATCTGAAAATCTTACCAGTTCAAACAAAAATGTAGCCAGCAGTTCTGAAAAGGTTTTGTCACAGTCCATGACCATAGCTGCCGCCAGCGAGGAGATGGCCAACACTTCACAGCAGATTTCAAAGAACTGCTCCGAGGCATCCAACTACTCCGCTGAAGTTAAGAATATTGTCAGAAACGGAGTTGAAAAGGTTCGCAGCACTGTTGAAAAGATCAGAGATCACGCAGATCAGACCAATCAGAGTGCAAAAATGATTGATCAGCTCGGACAGCAGACACAGAAAATCAGCGGTATCGTTGGAACTATCCAGGAAATCGCCGAGCAGACAAACCTTCTTGCTCTTAACGCCGCCATCGAGGCTGCACGTGCAGGTGAGCACGGAAGAGGGTTTGCCGTTGTTGCAGATGAGGTCAGATCTCTAGCAGGCAGAACTTCCGGATCAACAAAGGAGATCAGTGCAATGATATCCTCTATTCAGGAAACTGTCGGCAACGCAACATCCACCATGACTATCAATGTTAAAAAGATGAACGAAATTGCGGAGGATACCGTAGCAATAGAGGAAAGTCTGAACGGCATTAACGACTCTGTTGAAACTGTACACTCCCAGCTGCTTGAAATAGCATCGGCCACGGAGGAACAGACTGCAACAAGCCGCGAGATATCCTCAAATATGCAGTTTATATCTGATGCTACATCAGAAACCACATCAGAAACCATGACATCTCTGGAAATCTCCGGCGAAATTGAAGAGGTGTCACGCTCCATGGATGAAACGGTAAAAATGTTCAAATTTTAATCTGAGGGAAAGAGTTTCAGGAACGCAGGCTGAAGTTTATATCTTCAGCCTTTTTTGTGTGTACTGTGATATGCCTGCGCTTAACATGAAGCGTAAGGCATTTATTTACATTTATCAGCTCATTCTCCGGTCTCATCAGCTTCTGCGCTTCTGATTTCAACGGACTCAATTCTGATATTCATTTCTCTTAATCTGGCATTAACCTGTTCCTTCAGCTGATCGGCTGTATTTTTCCAGCAGACTGAACCGTCCTTCTTCAGAATAGTCCGGAGTTCCTCACCCAGAATTTCAGGGATCTGTGAAAAAAGTTCCGGTGTATCAGGTTCTATCAGTTCTTCATCGATAATTCCGTAGGAACCGGTTATCCGGAACGATTCATCATCAAAAACAAATTCACAGAGAAGAATATTTCTGTAGGCTATCTGAATAATGCCAATGCTGTGATCTATAAAAGGGATCAGAAAATCAATCCCGGGCTTCATTATAATGCGTCTTCCGTCGCGTTCGACTATAAGCCTGCAGTCATCAGGGACAAATCGAATAATCATGAATCCGATAAAGATCATGAGTGCAAGAAAAATCAGTATTAATGCAGCAATCATCAGCTGACAAGCCCCCTGCCCTTTTGAAGTAAAATTGTTGCCCAGACAAAGAATATAAAGAGAAGCGCACCGACAATAAGGTATGAAAGAATAATCGACGTGTCACTTACTCCGAGAAAACCGTAGCGAAAAGTATTTATGATGTAAAGCAGCGGATTGATTCTGGAAACATTTTCCCAAAACTGCGGAAGAATTTCTACCGTGTAGAAGACACCGCCCAGGTAAATAAGCGGAGTAAGAAGCAGAGTCGGGATCACTGATATATCATCAAAGTTTCTTGCGTAAATAGCATTTATAAATCCTCCCAGAGAGAAAAGGAGTGATGCCAGAAGAAGCATAAGAACAAGATGATGGATATACATAAAAGACACCGGCGTAAAATTAAGAGCAACAAGAAGCACCAGAACACCAACCGTCATTCCGCGGATCACTCCTCCTGTGATGAAACCGGCTACTATCAGCCACATAGGAACAGGAGAAACCAGAATCTCCTCAATATATTTCTGAAACCTGGCACTGTACATTGATGACGCAACATTGGTGTAGGAGCATATGATTACAGACATCATAACAAGACCCGGCATCATAAACTCAACATAACTGCAGCCGGACATAGGACCTATTTTCTGACCTATAAGATTGCCGAAAATCAAAAAATAAAGACCGGTATTTACCATAGGAGGCAGAAGGGTTCGAAACCACACCTTTGAAAAGCGAATAACCTCACGGCGTGTGATGGTCAGGTAGGCAGTAAAAAAGGCGGAATTCATAATTCGGAGTTTTCCTTCTGATTCAAAAAATATTCCTCAAGACTGCTTGAACGATTTCTGACCGAAAGAACGCTGCACCCGTGAGTAAGAAGAGCTGTTATCATTTCAGAGATATTATTTTTATTGGCATCGTATGTATATTCCACATACAATCCGTCAAGAGCAACAAGAGGAAGAGCACAGTCCGCCGGGAGCGGTTTTGACAATTCAAATATCACGGTTCGCCTGGTAAGCCGGGAAGTAAGCTCATGAACAAAACCCTTTTCGCTTATTCTTCCGTCTTTCAGTATTGCAACCTGCTGACACAGATTCTCAACCTCCTCAAAGTAGTGCGTTGTTAGCAGGATAGTTGTACCGTCGCGGTTGAGCTCCCGCAGGAAGCTCCAGATCTGATGACGGACCTCGATATCAACTCCGGCTGTCGGTTCATCAAGAATAAGCAGTTTCGGACCGGTAATAACAGCTCTGACAAGCATCATGCGCTTTTTCATTCCGCCGGAGAGTTCTCTGGTCTCGGTATTTCTCAGCGACTGAAGATTCATAACCTCAAAAAGCCGCTGAGCCCGTCTTTTAGCCTCTGCACGCCTGATCCCGAAAAATCCGGCCTGATTCAGCACCACCTGCTCCACTGTTTCAAACTGACTGAAATTATAATCCTGAGTCATAAGTCCGATACATGACTTGACTCCGACGGGATCCTGATCCAGATCATGTTCAAACACACTAACACTTCCGGATGTTTTTCTGATAAGACCTGCTATGATGCCAAGCGTCGTAGTCTTGCCGGCACCGTTATGCCCGAGAAGAGCAAGAAAAGCCCCTTCCTCAACATCAAGATCAAGACCGGAAAGAACCTCGTGATCCCCGTACTTTTTTTTAAGATCGGTGATTCTCAGTGCTTGCATTCAGAACCAAGTCTCTCAAGCAGTTTCTTATGAATTCCGTTAAAACCGCCGTTGCTCATAACCAGAATGCTGTCACCTCTTCTTGAAGCTGCCGCTATATCATTCAGCAGTCTGTCAAAGTCCTCCTCCACCGTTACAGGCACAGAACTGGTCTTGGCAATCACAGACGCATCCCAGGTGATACTGTCCGGTGCATATACAAAAGCAAGATCCGCATCCTCCAGGGATTTTCCGATAAGCGTGCGATGAACCCCGAGCTTCATGGTATTGGATCTAGGCTCAAGAACAGCAATAATTCTGCCCTTTCCTACTTTTGCTCTCAAACCTGCAACAGTTGTCTTGATTGCTGTCGGATGATGAGCGAAATCATCATAAACATCGACACCGGAGGATGTACCAACCAGCTGCATTCTTCTCTTCGGCATTACAAAGGAACTCAGAGCCTTTGCCGACTCCTCAGGGGAAATTCCTATCTTCTCGGCTGCCGCCATCACCATAAGCGCGTTATGAACATTGTGACGGCCTATACCGGACCAGGAGACAGTCGCAACCTTCTTTCCGTCTGCTACAACGTCAAATACACTGCCGTCATCCTTTTTCAGTTCAGCTCTGTAGCGTCCGTCTTTGCCGTCCTCATATTCAAGCCGACTCCAGCAGCCCATGGCAAGAGCACGATCAAGATGCTCATCCCCGGCTGAGGAAATAACCCAGCCCTCTGACGGAATAGTTCTTACCAGATGATGAAACTGGCGCTCTATATCCTCCACCGATGAAAAAATATCCGCATGATCATACTCAAGATTATTAAGAATCTGCACCCACGGATGATAATGAACAAATTTAGAGCGCTTGTCAAAGAAAGCACAGTCATACTCATCTGCTTCTATTACAAAATATTCACTGTCTGTAATGCGGGCCGAAACATCAAAGCACTCCGGAACACCCCCTATAAGAAACGAAGGATTTCTTCCTGCACACTCAAGCACCCATGCCAGCATGGTTGCAGTAGTTGTTTTACCATGCGTGCCGGCAACACCAAGCACCTTCTTTGAGCGAAGCACATAGTCCTCAAGCCACTCCGGTCCTGATACATACTTCAGACGGTTGTTAAGCATGTACTCGACACACGGATTGCCTCTTTTCATTGCATTGCCCACAACAATCAGATCCGGCACCGGATCAAGCTGGGACGGATCATAGCCCTGAATTATTTCTATGCCGCAGGCCTCAAGCTGAGTGCTCATCGGAGGATAAACGTTAGCATCAGATCCTGTTACCTTAAAACCCATCTGACGGGCAATCTGAGCAATGCCGCCCATAAAGGTGCCGCAGATACCAAGAATATGAATATGCATCAAAACCTCAATAGTCCTCAAAATTCGGAAGAATGTTAGCTTCCCTCAGAAAAAATACAACTGCACTCGGTGCAAACAGCCACACCCAGTAGACAAGCTCCTGCTTAATTAAATCCAGGGCAAATCCCTTTGTACAGAGTACAAAAAGAGAAAACGTCAGCAGATAAAAAACGGCGAAAGAGCAAATCATCACCACTCCGCTGTTAAAAATATAGATAACAGCAAAAATCCAGCAGGCAACCAGACAGACACCCTGCGGCACCGTCGTAAGGGAGAAATTAAGCTCATCCGACTGAATGTGCATATGAGGTATCAGCGACACCAGAAAGGTGGAAATGACCATAAACACAAAAACTGCAGTATGAGCAATCATCCGGGCGTGCTTTTCCCTGCTCTTTACCTCGCGGTCGCTCAAATATCGGGAAGATGAATTACTCATCATAATGGAATAGTTTGTTCCGCGTATAGCTCTGAGTCTGCGATCCAGCAGTCTGCTGATAAGGAGTTTGTAGAGAAAAACAACCGTCGCAAGAACTCCCACCACTACAAAAACAAACTGGTAGGCAACATAATGCGCGACGACCTGATCAAGATTCTTCATAAACAGGGATCTGTACTCATATGCGCCCAGAGCCACCGAACCTACAAGCGGCAGAAAAATACAGGTAAACATAGTCTTGCTCAATGAGTAACCCTTCTCATATCTGAAGGCGCACAGCAGCATTATTATGGTAAAACCGATAAGAAACGAATACTCCTTGCCTTCATAGGCATGAGAGAATATAAGAAAGGTTGAAATAATTCCGCAAAGAGAGTACCACAAAAACATAGCCGCCCGCCCTTCTACTTATCATTTCTGTAAATCAGATAATTTCTGAAGGCTCTGCTCCACCTTGCTCTGAAACCGTCCTGCTCCTTTACTATGCAGTAAATAGCCAGATTATGCTCGTTTGCATACTTAAGAGCCTCGTCAGCCCCGAGTACAAGAAGTCCGGTATCCATAGCATCAGTGAAAGTCGCGCTGTCGCCGATAACAGTCACAGACACTGTATTGTGATCTATCGGTCTGCCCGTGCGGGGATCTATAACATGCGAGTAGCGGCGTCCGTCCTTCTCAAAATAGTTACGGTAGGTGCCTGCTGTTGATACAGCCCTGTTTCCGATGTCGACAATATCTCCGACAGCTCCGATAATATCCACAGGCTGCTCAATGGCAATTTTCCACGGTTCACCCTTGGCATTGAAGCCTCTTGTTCTCATGGCGCCGGCTACATGAACCATGTAGTTTCTGATCCCTGCATCATCCAGCATTCTTGCCAGAGCATCGGCTGCAAATCCTTCTCCCACAGTGGCAAGATCCACTCTCATATCAGGATGCTCCTTTCTGAGAAATGATCCCTTATATCCGTAATCAAGGTGAAGTTTGTCAATTCCGACTATAAGCCGTGTCTGATCAATCTCGTCCTGGGATGGCACATAACCCTGCTCTTTTTTCACGTGACCGAATCCCCACAGATCAACCAGCGGTCCTACGGTAATATCCAGAACACCGTGCAGCTCCCTTCCGGCCTTGATGCTTTCCATCACCATCAGAGCAGTGTCATCCGATACGGCAAACGGCTCTGTGGACTTGAATTCATTGAAACTGTAAAGTTCCGACGTCTTATCGAAGGTGGAAATTTCATGATTTATGCGCCCGAGAACAACTTCTGCATCATGTCTGAGCTCATGCTCACCACCCGGATAGTCACCGACCACCGTAATACCGAAAAAGGTTCCAAACACGGGACCATCTACTCTGACAGCCGACTTTGTCTCTATAATCTCAGTTGTTTTGTTATGATTGCAAAATGCTATTACAGCAAGAACAACAACCAGAACAAGTGCCTTGACAGCATTTTTAACAACAGCATTCATATCCTGCTATTCCCCGAGTCCAAGATCCTTATTCATCTGCTCTCGCTGACGCTTTGCCTCTTCGCGCTTCATCTTCATTCTGCGGGCAAAACATGGTTTTTCACACTTACAGACTCTCTCCTCGCCGATATCATCAATGCTGCCGCATGATCCCTTGATTATTTTACGGGCGAAAATATATCCGACGGAGAGCAGAAAAAAGGCAATGCAGAAACCGGCAAAGGTAAGAACAAAAGTCATCATATTCAAAATATCCAAACAGTATTAATTTCTAGTTCTTTTTGAGGATCTGGTATCAATACCGGTCCAGTCGGTTAAAGAACTGAGGGAAAAGGTTACATTGTTAACTCTAAACACAGTATAGTTAGGAGCTATTTTAATGATCTTCATAACACCGAAGGGTTTGTCACCCTCGCGATAGCGCCGGTCGTTCAGCGTAATAAAGCGATCCTTGTCATTCGATGAATAAACATGAGATGCATAGGCGAATTTGGGAATTACCGACTGGATATCAGACGGAAGATCATAAATTCCGTAATCTGATTCCACATTGCCGCTGTCCGCCTCATAATTGATATTGCTTTCTTTGATAGCCTGATTAACCCGGTACTCCAGTCCCTCATCAGAAACTGGTGTCTCGGCAGTCTGCTGCTCCGGCAGTTCCTCCTGCTGCTTCTGGGTTATGCTGTTTTCAGAATAGAAACCCTGATCCGGAAGCGGAAACTCCTCTGTATGATAAACCGGCTGCTCCAGTCTTCTGTACGGCAGATGCGGAACATCATGCAGTTTTTTAGTTACAATTCTTACTGCATTATTTGCCTCAAGCTGCTGCTCGTTCCAACTGTAGTAATTGTGAGAGATGAAGCCTACGGCAAGACCGATAACAAAAAGAAAAAACAGAATAAAAAAACTTTTCACTTACTGTACCTCACCGTCAGATACCAGACGCGGCATATTTGCACCACCCCGTGCATTAAGGAGTATTATGGTTTTGGTCCCGACCTTTCCGTCCGGCTCAATTCCCTCAGTATTCTGAAATTCCTTGATTGAGTTGATCATATCCTGATTCAGAGTTGTATATTTTACAGGTTTGCGGTGCATTGCCCTTCCAAGAGCCCTGCTCATGTATTCATAATCCACGGCATTGGAGTTTTTCACAAACTTTGAACTTCCGGACGGCAGCATTCTCCACAGAATAACGGCTTCACCGTCCCATATGCTGCTCAGCCACTCATTACTGACCTCATACTGGGTTCCGTCTATCACCACAGTGGACGTGTTCGATCCCACGCTTCTGATCACTGCATAAAACTCAGTCATTTCCTTCGGGTCGTAAAGCGTGACAACCGCAGGATGATTAAGATGAGTCAGTTCCTCGGGAGTGCCGCGAAAACTGTAGCATGAAAGTTTTGCATAGTGTGCATTCTCGCAGGAAACACCCCCGGCATCATAACCCCATATCTTGAAAAGTTCCTTCATGGCATCAGCTGCATTGGATGCGTTTTTAATATCGGAGCTGTAGCCGGATTTCATACTGATGACATCGTTGTATTCACTGCTGTTGTCAATCTCCTGAACCTTGACCTTAGGTTCCGGATAATTTATTTCCATAACAGGTCCGTAAAAATACGATGAAACCATGCCGATTCCTATGCCTGCAACTATGGCAAGAGAGCCGAACACAAAACGGTAGCTGAAGAAAAAACCGACAAGATCAGCAACAAAAGAACGACGCTGAACAATGGAAGGTGCATTACCGGTAAGTTTTGGAGGAGTAATGAATGCTGCGGCCTTCTTTACCTCCTTTGCAGATATGATCCTGCTCTGGGCATTGGTTCCCTCCTCCAGACAGCGATCCGCAAGCAGATTTATCAGTCTCGGCACGCCGCCGCTGATTTTGGCGATAAGTTTAACTGCCGACGTGTCAAAAAGAGGCTGAATTCTTCCGGCAACCTGCAGACGGAATCTTATGTACGCCCCCACATCCTCGGGATCCAGGGGAATAATATGAAACCTGGCTGTTATTCTCTGAGAAAGCTGGCGGAGCGACGGACGTGAAAGAAGCTCCTGGAGCTCGGGCTGACCAATAAGAACTATCTGAACGACCTTGTGATTATCTGTCTCAAGATTGGTAAGCAGACGAAGCTGCTCCAGAGACTCCTCGGAAAGCATCTGAGCCTCGTCTATCACAATAACAGTGTGCTTCGAATTTTTATAATTTTCGAAGAAATAATCCTTCAGGAGATTAAAGAGATCCTTTATTGATGCATCCTTTTCATAGGCAATACCGTATTCATCACAGACACAGGCATACAGCTCGCGAGGTTCATCCGTAGGATGATAAATCATGGCAAGGTTTGTATTCTCAGGAAGTATATTCAGAATACGGCGGGACACCGTGGTCTTGCCGGTCCCGACCTCGCCTGTAAGCAGAACAAAGGCGCCTCCTGATTTCAATCCGTAGGAAAGGTGAGTGAAAGCCTGGTTGTGGCGTTCGCTGAGATAAAAATATTTCGGATCCGGGGAAATCGAAAACGGATTTTCCTCAAGGCCATAAAACTCGTTATACATCAAAACCTCTTAAACTGTCAGAGCCCCGGGCTGCAACCGGCTTCAATTTTTTCTCTGACATTTTCAATTCCGTGCAAATAAACATAAAAAATTTAAACCTTGCTATTATAGCACCTATCCCAATTTGCCTAAAGAAAATGATCCTGCATACGGAATATACGGCTGCTAACCGTTTTTTCAGCGAATGTTTCAACTGAACAAAGTGAAGCATTCATCACTTCGTGTTTCATTCTGCAAACGGTTAAAACAGCCATCAAATCACCGGAGCAAATCAGAATTCAAAAAGTATTCTCAGAACATGGAACTGAAGCTCCGGTTTACTGCGGTGATACTGCAGTCCTCCGGGTTTTCTGCGACATCTGCCGGACATGCTGTCTTCAGATGATGATTGATCACAATAACCGTATCATGCCACGGGAAAAGATGTTTTTTTCTCATTAACCCTTGCCATTAATGATTAAAATTGAAAAAATCTAATGTAAAGTCCGTATATGATAAACGTTTGAATATACCAAAGAGAGTCATTCCATGAAATCCTACCTGGTCGGCGGAGCAGTCCGCGACAAACTGCTCGGAATAGAAGCAAAAGACAGGGATTACGTTGTTACCGGTGCAACAATTGAGCAAATGCTGGAAGCAGGATTTCAGCAGGTTGGAAAATCATTTCCCGTCTTTCTGCATCCGCAGACAAAATGCGAATATGCACTTGCAAGAATTGAACGTAAAAACGGTCATGGCTACGGCGGTTTCAACTTTGATTTTTCTCCTGACATTACACTCGAGGAGGATCTCTACAGAAGAGATCTTACAGTCAATGCAATGGCCATGGATGATGACGGCAGTATTATTGATCCGTACAACGGCAAATCTGACCTTGAAAACAGAATTCTAAGACATGTGGGACCGGCATTCAGAGAAGATCCTCTAAGAGTTCTCCGGGTTGCAAGATTCGCTGCTCGGTATTCAGATCTTGGATTTACTGTCGCCGCAGAAACCATGACGCTTATGAAGGACATCACCGCAAGCGGTGAACTTGAATATCTGACTGCAGAAAGGGTTTTTCTTGAATTCGACAAGGTTCTTAAAAACGGCAGCATTTCTGTATTTATCAAAGTTCTCAGAGAATGCGGAGCACTCAGGGTGCTTTTTAAAGAAATTGATGCTCTTTACGGGATCCCTGCCCGCAAGTACTGGCATCCGGAGATAGATACAGGAATTCACATGGAAATGTGTCTGGACTATGCTGTAAAGCACAATTACTCCATGGTTGAAAAATTCGCTGTCTTCTGCCACGATTTCGGCAAGGCTGCAACCCCAAAGGAAATTCTGCCAAGCCACCACGGTCACGGAGCAAGAGGTGTACCAATCATAACGGAATTTGCCGGCAGACTCAGAATACCCAATGAATACCACACTGCAGCCGTCTATGTGGCGGCGGAACACTCTTTTGTCCACACAGCGCTGCACCGCTCCTGCACGGAGATACTGGATTTTTTACTGAGAATCGCTGCCTTTCGCTTTCCGCAGAGGATCGAAATAATTCTCAACTGCTGCACAGCTGATATACGCGGTCGCCTCGGCTTTGAAAACCTTCAGTATTCGCATGCCGATTATGTCAGGGCATTGTTCAAATGTGCCGCGGGTATAGATGTCAAAGAGGTGGTGTCCGAGGGTTTCAGGGGAGCAGAAATCCAGAATGAACTCAACCGGCGCCGTCTGATTGCAATGGAGAAATTCAGCATCGAATGGAAAAATTCCAATAGGGAGCTGATAGAAAACGAAAGAAAAGATGATCCCAACTACAGAAGAAATCATATGCTGTAGCAGGATCGTGCCTCATCAGAACCGGCTTCGCACATTTTCCTTTCTGCACTCCCCGTTTCATAACGAGAAGTGCAGTTTCAAATGCATAAAACGCGGCACGAGTCTATTTTACTTGCCTGTTAACAGCCGTATTCATCCGCCGCTACGCACCACCGGCGGCAGTAAGTACAACATAAAACAGAATTCCCCCGAGCAGAAGTCTGTAGATAACAAAAGGCGTCATACCAATCCTGCTGATATAACGTATAAACAGTTTGATTACAATGTATGCACTGATAAACGAAAGAACAATGCCCAGAAGCATGCTGAGAGGATCCGCCGCTCCTGTTGTCTCTGACATTGCAACCTTAAGTCCGGAATAGCATCCTGCAGCCATTATCAAAGGTATGGAAAGCAGAAAAGAATAATCAGCGGCATCCTTACGGGTCAGTCCGAGAAAAAGAGCAACTGTTATAGAGATTCCGGATCTTGATGTACCTGGAACAAATGCAAGGATCTGAGATAAACCTATGGCAACAGCAATCACAAGCGGCATGGTTGCGACGGTTACTGCATTCTGCTTTTTCCTGCAGTACACGTCGGCAATCCACAGAAGTATACCAAAGGAAACCGTTGTAATAGCAATGACAATTTCCGCTTTATCACGAAATACCTCTTCAATCAGATGATTCAGCAGAAGTCCGGCCAGACAGACAGGTATGGTTGAAATAATAATAAACCATCCCAGCCTGCTGTCAGCGGTCTGCTGTCTGCTTTTAAGACTCTTGAACCAGTCTGCGGTAATTTTTTTCAGCCGGTCGAAATAGAAAAGGATAACAGCCAGAAGAGTTCCTACATGACAAGCCACATCAAAGGCCACGCCCTGATCCTCCCAGCCTAGAAGCTTTGATGGCAGAATAAGATGAGCCGAAGATGAAATCGGAAGAAATTCAGTAAGTCCCTGAATAAGAGAAAGAATAACAATCTGGATTAAATCCATTTAATGCACCTTAAATTCAACTAGTTTCAATTCATTCGATAAGATTCCAAGAATCGCTTCATCAGGAGGATCTCCGGGAAAAGGAATTCCTGCATCCGAGCACAGTTCAAACACAGGAACCGCAACATATGATCTCCGCCACAGATCAGGATGGGGAAGAAGATTTTCTACCGTGACACCCTCAAACCACAGTAAATCAAGATCAATGATGCACTCGTCCTTTTGATTTCTGATCCTGCCGCATACACTTTCTATCCGCTTAAGAGACAACCTCAGCTGATCCCACGGTAAAGAACAGTATCCGAAGGCAGCAAGATTAAGATAATCTGCACCGTAGGATCTTGATTTAGACTGATAGCAGGATGAAAAAGACAGATCTGCAATCAAATCATGCATAAGTCCGGCACCCATTGCAAGATGGATCTCCGCCTCCTGGTTGGATCCCATGCCGATAAAAACCTTTTTCATAAAGAGCGCTCTATTATCACACCGACAGCAGCAGCTTCAGGCACCGCCTCGGGTTTTGATATTTTTATGCGTATTTTCTCCGCACCGTATCTGCCGAGAATCATTTCACAAATTCTTTCCGCAGCTGTCTCCACCAGTTCAAAACGGGAAGACTGAAGCAAATCCGTAATATCTCTGCAGACCAGTGCATAATCAATAACCAGTCTGTAGTCATCAGACTGACCTGCTCCTCTGTTCCTATAATAGATATCACAGTCGACAATAACCGCCTGAGGATTTTTCTTTTCCTCTTCGTAAATGCCTATAATACAGTCCACCCTAAGTTTTTCAATAAAAACGCAGTCCATTAAAATTCCCCGTGCACTGAAGCACATAAGTTTCCGTCAGATTTTCTTTTCTCCGCCGATTGCTGTTTTTTCAGCATTTCCGTCGGGATCCGCCTGTGCATCCGCATTAAAGGGTGCAACCTTGAACAGAAGCAGCATTCCAGGAATCGCAAGAACATAGCAGCAGCAGAAGAAGGTAAACCACCCCAGACTCTCAACCAGATAACCTGTGAAGCTGTTGCACAGAACTCTTGGCAGCGCCGCTATTGATGTAAAAAGTGCAAACTGAGTGGCGGTGAAGGCTGGATTTGTGGCTCTTGCAATAAAAGCCGTGAAGGATGCTGTTCCGAGACCGACTCCAAGGTACTCTCCTGCAACCGCCAGTCCAAGAACATAAATATTCTGTCTGTATCCGCAGAGAAGAGCAAATCCCAGTATCGTAACAATCTGAACAAATCCGAAATACCACAGAGCCCTGTTGATCCCTATTTTAATCATGATAATTCCGCCGATAAGAGCTCCTATAATGGATGCGGAGGTACCAATGATTTTTGCTGTTGTTCCAATCTGGGAGGGAGAAAAACCCATATCTGTATAAAACGGTGTAATAAGCGCCGTTGCCATGGAATCACCAAGTTTATAGGCAAAAAGGAAAAATAAGAAAAAAAAGGCTCCCTTTAATCCCATGCGGGAAAAAAATTCCTTGAAGGGAGCTGTTACCGATTCCTTGAATCCGCGAAGCTTGCTGTAAAATTCAGGCTCCTTCATAAAAATTGAAAGAAGAACTCCAGGTATAAGGAAAAGAGTTGAAAAAATGAAAGCAACCTGCCAATCCAGAAAATCGGCAAGTATAAGAGCAAGACTCCCCGGAATCAGCTGTGAAAGTCTGTAGAAATTAACGTGAACACTGGTGCCGAATCCAAGTTCCCGATCCGAAAGGATTTCACGGCGGTATGCATCAATGGCAATATCCTGAGTAGCACTTGCCAATGCCACGGCGGCGGCAAGAACAAGCACGAGCTGCAAATTCTGAGCAGGATTGCAGAAAGAGAGTGTCAGGCACAGTACCAGGAGAAGAATCTGAGTTCCCAGCATCCACGTGCGCCGTCTGCCAAACGTTCTGACGGAAAACCTGTCACAAAGAGGCGACCACAGAAATTTCCAGTTATAGGGAAACATCAGAAGAGAAAAAAGTCCTATGGTTTTAAGATCTATACCGCCGGTTCTGAGCCATATTGGGAGAAGACTGACCAGTATAAAAAAAGGAAGTCCGGAAGAAAAACCAAGGATCATGCAGATCAATGCGTTTTTAGAAAAAATCAGCTGAAGTAATTTTCTGTCATCGGCTTTAGGTTTCTGCTCACCGCCTGTCGCATCTGTATCCATATAAACTATATCTGTCCAAAGGTAATTAATAAAAAAAGCCTCAGATCAAAATTCCAAGGCAAAGAAAAAGAATCTCAACTGATCCGCTGCTGTGTATCTCTTCTGTATTCACGCCAAGATACTCTAAATCTGTCACAGGGACTGTCCAGTACAATCAATCCCTGAAGTTGTTAAACTGGAACGGCTGTCCGAGATCTGAATTTCTGACGAGCTGAATTGCCGACTGCAGATCATCACGACTCTTTCCGGTTACGCGCACCGAATCACCCTGGATCTGAGTCTGAACCTTCATCTTGGAATCCTTGATAATCTTAACCAGCTTCTTTGCTATATCCATAGGAATGCCCTTCTTGAGCTTGATATCCTTATAGTATTTTTTGCCGGAATGAGTAATCTCGGCAGACTGATCAAATACGGAAGGATCAATTTTCCGCTTTGCAGCCTTATCCCGCAAAATATCAGTCATCTGCTTAATCTGAAAATCAGCATCCGCTTCCAGCTTGATTATCTCGTCCTTAAGTTCAAAAGAAGCCTCCACGCCTCTGAAATCAAATCTCGACTGCAGTTCACGGTTGGAATTGTCAACTGTATTCTGAATTTCATTCATTTCAACTTCGGAAACAATATCGAATGACGGCATACTTTCTTTTCTCCCATAAAAAAACTACAGTTCATGCACCTGCATGAACTCATGAATCTTCCTTACAATACCCTCTGCATCCATTCCAAGCTCATGGTAGAGTTCCTCCGGTTTGCCCTGCTCCACGAACTGATCTCCGATACCGATATTCAGCACCGGTACAGGACAGCTGCTGGCTGCTATAATCTGGGACACCTGTGAACCTGCTCCCCCGCTTACAATACCATCCTCAAGGGTAACCACAAGCTTGCCCGCACGGATTGCCTCCATCAGAACAAAATTCTGATCAAGAGGTTTGACATACCGCATATCACAGACCTCAGCATCAAGCTGCTCTCCGGCATCAAGGGCATACGAAAGAAGAGCACCGAAATTCATAATGACTATATGGTCTCCGTTTCTGACAACCTGACCGCGTCCGGTTTCAAGAGGGCCGTACCCGCTTCTGCTGACGCCCAGTTCACCGCCTCTTGGATATCTGATGGCAACAGAACCTTCAAACCTCGACGCATACTCCAGCATTCTGGTAAGTTCTTCAAAACAAGAAGGTGCAAGAATGGTAAGATTAGGAACAGTTCTAAGATATGCTATATCGAAAATACCCTGATGGGTCGGACCGTCCGCACCCACAATACCGGCCCTGTCAACAGCTATCACAACGGAAGTATTCTGGATAGCTATATCATGAATAATCTGATCATATGCCCGCTGCAGAAATGAGGAATATACGCAGACAATTGGATGAAGTCCATTAATTGCCATTCCGCCGCTGAAAGTGATGGCATGCTGTTCGGCAATTGCAACATCAAAGAATCTGTCCGGATATTTTTCCGCAAACTCAGCCATTCCCGAACCGTCCTTCATGGCAGGTGTAACCGCCACCATCAGAGGATCCTTCTGAGCCTGCTCCATCAGAAACTGTCCGAAAACGGATGAATACGATTTTTTATTATTCTGCGGAAGCTCATGATCCAGCTGAAACTGCGGAACGCCGTGATAAAGAGACGGATTATGCTCTGCCGGTTCGTATCCCTTACCCTTCTGGGTAACAATATGAAGCAGCTGAGGACCTTTAAGACTCTTCAGTTTCTGAAGCATTTCCACAAGGCCGTTAACATTGTGACCGTCGATAGGACCGACGTAATTGAAACCGAGCTCTTCAAACAGAGTGCTCGGCAGAACCATGCCCTTTACATGCTCCCCTGTTTTGTTGGCCAGTTTCTTTATCAGAGGAAAATTCTCAAGAACACTGTTGGCGCGGCTGCTGAGATCATTGTACAAAGGGCTGGCAATAAAATTGCTCAGAGTAGTGGACAGAGCACCTACTGTGGATGAAATGGAATTTTCATTGTCATTAAGAACCACTAGCATATTTGCCTTCAGACCGCCGGCCTGGTTCATTGCCTCATAGACCATACCGCCTGTAAGGGCGCCGTCACCCAAAACTGCAACAGTCCTGTTTTCAAGCCCCTTAAGAGTATTTGCGACCGACATGCCAAGAGCCATGCCGACAGATGTACTGGCATGACCTACCGAAACAGGATCGTACTCACTTTCATCCCTCCAAGGAAATGAGTGAAGACCGTTTCTGCGTCTGATGGTTTCAAGTTCCGATGCACGGCCGGTCAGAATTTTATGGGGATATGCCTGATGACCGACATCCCACACGATCTGGTCCTGCGGAGTATCATAAACATAGTGCAAAGCCACGGTCAGTTCCACCACTCCAAGACCAGAAGCCAGATGACCGGAACTTTTGCTTACTGATTTGAGAAGAAAATCTCTGAGTTCCGCGCACAGCGACTCCAACTTCTCACTCGGCAGTTTTTTCAGATCACCGGGAGTAAGAGCACACGACAGCAGCGGATATGTTTTCGGATCTACATTCATGGATCAGTTTTTCCGCTCTATTATGTACTTTGCAAACTCTTTCAGAACTCCGGTTTCATACGGAAGAGACTCGAGGCACTCAACAGCCTTCACATAAAGACTTTGCTCATATTCAACAGCCTTGTCAAGACCTAGAAGCGAAGGATATGTGCTTTTGGCATTTTCTATGTCTGAACCCTGCGGTTTGCCGAGAACCTCGGTATCACCCACAACATCCAGCACATCATCATGAACCTGAAAGGCAAGGCCTATGGCTGAAGCGTAGGATCTTAAAGTTTCAAAATGCTTCGGGTCGATCTGCGGAATACAGAGAGCTCCCATAAGCACCGCCGCCTCAATTAAAGCCCCTGTTTTATGACGATGTATCTTTTCAAGCTGTTCAAGACTCAGAGAGGCATTTTCACCTAGAAGATCAAGAGACTGTCCGCCGCACATTCCTCTCAGTCCGGTAGATGAACTCAGGATACGAATCATAGTCAGCTGGTTTGATTCAAGCTCTTTCGGAAAAGAGGCATGTGAAAGGATCTCAAAACCGAGAGTCTGAAGAGCATCTCCTGCAAGCATTCCCTGCGCTTCACCAAAAAGCTTGTGCACAGTAGGCTTTCCGCGTCTGAGATCATCATTATCCATACATGGCAGATCATCATGTATCAGAGAATAGGCATGAATACATTCTATTGCAGCCGCAGGAGCATCCATCAGTTCATCATCCGCACCAAGCATGCTGCCGACACTGTATACCAGAAAAGGTCTGACTCTTTTCCCTCCGAGCAGAAGACCGTGTCCCATTGCTTCAGCCAGCGGGTTTGACACATCAGGCAGTTCATCTATATGCCGCTTCAAAACACTGTCTATTCTGGTACGGTAGGTATCAAATAATTCTTTTAAGTTCATACAAATATATTTCCGCCACGATAAACTTCACACTCTGATAAATCTGAAAATATCTGCTTTCATCTAAAAAATTAAAAACGTCTGACTATTCTCCGCGAATGCGGCTCTCAAACATTACTCTTTTTTGAAAGCAGATCCTCCCGACTGCCTTAAAAACACAAAACATACCGGACCGGTATGCTATTGTATCAGCCGGTGAACCGGCATCAGATTCATCCGGAGTCCTGCTTCAGCCGAACACATTCTAGTTCTGAGCCGGCGGCACTCCGTTGCCAGCAAGGGGTACAAATGATGTCTCTGAAGTATTCTGACGCAGAAGAAGCTGAATGCGGTTCTGAGCATCGTCAAGCTGTCTTCGGCATGTTCCGATAATTCCCATTCCCTTTGAAAACAATTCTATTGATTCATCAAGTGTTGTATTTTCACTGTTCAGGCGTTCAAGAATGGAATTCAGTTCTGCAACCGATTCTTCAAAAGATTTATCAGCCATAAAATCCCCGCTTAAAATTTTCTATGATTTTACAAAATTTATTCCATATAGTGAACAAAAAACGAAGGCTATTCTTAAACCGGACCCAAACGAACAAGATGGCCGCGGAAACACCGCGGCCGAAAAAAATCAATGATAACTCTCAGTAGATACGTTCACATGACTTATAATCGTTTATCCAGTTCAGACTGTCACTTCCTGAACGTCCTCCTGATGAATATTTTTCCATGGCTCTGTGCTGATGATGTCTGAGATTGTCATACTCTCTTTCATAGCATCTGAGCTGTTTGCTGCAGCGTCTGTAGGCATCGGAATCGCTGTCATTGCGATCAAGACAGCGGTTGCTGTCACGGATCTTGCTGTCGATTCTGTCAAGAGCGGCATCAGAATCATTAAGCATTTTCGAAGCGGCTGATGCATTTTCAAGAGCATACGGATACGGAATCCCGCGCATAATTCCTGACAGATCGCGGGTTCTGAAATTTCCGCTGCGCCCGTGCTGCTTCACATACTCACAGTAATCGGAGGCTTCGTAGCGGTATCTTTCAAGATAGTCACGGTTGCTGTAAAGCTGAGAATTAAGAAAACCAAGTCTCCTGTCACCTGTATATGATTCTATATCGGATAGTGTGGAATCAATATCCCTCAGGTATGAGCATTCCTGTCTTACGGTCTTTCCCCTGCGGTAGTACTCACCGAAATTTGAATAATTCGATGAAACCCTGCATATGTCGGAAACACCCGTTCCATTCATGCCGAGCTGGTATGCATTGTCATCAGTACAGAAAACATCTGCACCCCTTCTGCGTCCTTCATTATATGCCGCAGTATCAACATGCACATATTTTTTGCATGCATCAATATATTCTCCGAGCATTGCTGATCCAGTACCGGAGGCTCCGTCACTGTACCCCTTGTCATACCAGTTTGCTGAACGGCATTCATCCTCGGACATGACCGCACAGCCGGACATTGAGCACACTGCTGCCAAAACAGTTGATAAACATGATATTTTGAAAAAATCCATATAAAAAACCCGTGCTAAAAATTTAAGAAAGATTTTGAAGAAAATCTTCATCAAAGAGCTGAGAACGACAGCGCGGACCCAAAGCACCGCCCGTTATGAAGACAGTGCTCATACCGTTCAGGACAACATTAAACAGAGCCGTTGACCTCAGTTGCTCTGAAGCAGTTTCTTGTAATTCTGACAAACCTGTCTGAGATTTTCCTCAGTCATACCCATACATCCGTAGGTTATCATAGGCTGCTGCACAACCATGCCTACAAAAGCTGCAGAGGTAAGGACCGGCTTAAACAGTTCCTCCAGCATCAGTCCTCCCTTCCTGTATTTATCCTGAGGACTGCCGGCTGAAATCACAAGTTGAAACTGTTTTCCCGCCAGGGCATGTCCACCGCTTCCGTATGCCCATCCGTGAGCAAATACTCTGTCCATGTATGCCTTAAGCATCGGAGGAACGTTAAACCAGAAAACCGGAGCCTGAAAAACTATACGGTTGTTTTCAGAAAGTTGTTTCTGTTCCGTTTCCACATCAATCTCGCTGAAATCAGTGCCGTACAGTCCGTCCAGATTGCGGATTGTAACATCGGGAACAGTATTCGCCGTCTCCAGCATACTGCGGTTTATTCTGGACTGCTGATAATAACTGTGGGAAAAAACTATGAGCGTTTTCATCTCAAACTCCTTACTGATTCGCAGAAAACTCAACATTTATGATTCATTCTACACCATAAAACCAGTGCCAAAGTGAGCTGAGGAAACATTAATCATAGTTTCGTGATCAACGTGATATAATTCCCGTGGAAAAACAAAAGTTCTCAGACAGTCTGAATTTCTGCCAATTCGTAAAATTTTAAAAATTTGACCTGAAACCGGCTCTCATCAGTGGTATGGGTAGTTCACAGCAAACCGAAAACGTCAGGTCATCGTAATAAACGTAAAGAATTCGCGGTAATTTGCATGCAGCAGGCATACGGGCTTAAAGAAATATGCAGGCACGCATTTATCCGGTAAATTCTGAAATTCAGTTATGAGACTTCCTGACAGAAATTTTTTTCTCCAATTTTCAATGAAACTAAATATTTAAAGCGCAGTTATGAGCCAAGAAAAGCAGAATATCACACAAAGCCAGGACTTTGAGAATAATTTATCCGTCAGCAGCAGTACAGAAGCAGAAATGTCGAATATATCATACGGCTGCGAACTGATAGACTCTGTCTATCCTAACATGTTTCTGATTAAACTTTTTCCTGAAATCATCATCAAAAGTCAGACCGTCAGAAAGGTTATGATAAGGCAGCTTAACAACAATATCAGAAATGTTCTCAAGCACTTCGGTATTGACAGCAGAATAAGCTCGGAATGGGACAAAATCATCGTAAGGACAGCCGAGTACAGTGATCACAGCGGTCTCGTGGGAATACTTTCAAATATTCCAGGAATTCATGCCATCCTCGAAGTACACAGTTCAAGCTACACTGATATGCATGATATATACCTTCAAACTCTTGAACTGTACAGAAACAGACTTAAAGGAAAAACCTTCTGCGTAAGAGTTAAACGCAAGGGGACTCAGGATTTCACATCAGTGGACGTTGAAAAATATGTCGGAGGAGGTCTTAATCAGAATCTTGAATCAGCAGGCGTCAAACTCAAAAATCCCGATATTCAGATCAATCTTGAAATAGACGGAGACCGACTTTACCTGATCAAGGAAATATACAAAGGTCTTGGAGGATATCCTCTAGGAACCCAGGAGGACGTTCTGAGCCTTATTTCCGGAGGTTTTGATTCAGGAGTGTCCTCATTCAGATTTATAAAGCGAGGATGCCGCGTTCACTACTGCTTCTTCAACATGGGCGGGAAACAGCACGAAACCGGAGTAAAGCAGGAGGCATACTATCTGTGGAACAGATTCGGATCATCACACAGAGTTAAATTCTACTCCATACCTTTTGAGGAGGTTGTCGGGGAAATACTGGAGAACATCAATCCTCATCTCATGGGGGTGGTGCTTAAGCGCATGATGATGAGGGCAGCGTCAGTAATTGCAGATCTGGCGGATGCCAAAGCCCTGGTTACCGGTGAAAGCGTCGGTCAGGTTTCAAGTCAGACGCTAACCAATCTCGGGGTTATAACAGAATCAACCAGCAAGATGATCCTTAGACCGCTTATTGCCGCAGACAAACAGGACATTATAGACGAAAGTCGTCTCATCGGTACGGATCAGATAGCAGAATCAATGCCGGAATACTGCGGCGTCATTTCCAAAAAACCCGATGTGCACGCAAAACTGTCTGCCGTTGTTGAGGAAGAAAAAAAATTCAACTTTAGTATTCTGAACAAGGCTGTTGAAAATGCCGTATGCACGGACATCAAAGACATAGGAAAGCAAACGGATGAAATAGTCAAGGAGGTCGAAACAGTTACCGCCATAAGCGACGGTGATGTCATTATCGATATACGTTCACAGGAAGAAATTGAGGACAGTCCTATCAGTTTTGAAAACATAACAATACTGCAGATCCCCTTCTATAAGCTGTCTACTGCATTCGGCGATCTGGATCAGAGCAAACGATATCTCTTGTTCTGCAATAACGGCGTCATGAGCAGAATACACGCCCTGTATCTCAGAGACAAGGGATATGAAAACGTGATGATTTTCAACAGAAACAGAAATTAACCATCCGCCTGGAGCGGGGGTTCACACAGCCGGCCGCTGCGCCTTACGGGGTAGCGGCTGAACGGTTCGTTTGCATCAATGCGCAGTACGAATCACAGGCGCCATGTTATGTCAAAAGACGGATACGCCCCACCATACCATGCAGTCTGATATCTTCATGAGATTTTCACCGTTTTACGTTTCCTGCGGTTTAAAACACAGGTTAATAAGTTCCGTAAATCGTATTTTCAGGCACTGTGCAATGTTTTTTTGAAAAAAATGCTATCAAATTCTCAATACATCCACAAGGTTACATATAAAATACTCCATAATTGCGTAATCATAAGCAAATCATTCTTGATGCAGATTCAGGTAAAACAGACATGAAAAAAACATTATTTGCACTGCTACTTTCCACATTGAGCATCGGTACCTGTCTTGGAGCCGGCGTACAGGGTAAAAACGACATACTAGATCCTATTTATGAAACAGCACCTCTCCCTGAGAATTACTACGTAAAAGAGGAAAGCGAAAACAAAATAATTTTTGCCAATGATCGTGTGCCAAACATGTCCCTGTCAGTAGAATTTCTGCAGTCAAATGGTAAGCAAGTATATGAAATTCTTGCTGACAAAATTTATAAATACAGAAAGAATAACCCTGATGATCTGTTGCAGAGCTGCCAGAATGATCTTATGCTCAAAAATTTTGCATCCTTCGCCTTTACATGCATCAGAAACCAGGATTCCACTGTGATGGTTGTGGCCACACAGTTTGAGGATATGAACAATCTTCCAAGCGACTTCTACCGTATCATGGTAATGTCTGCAAAATCCGGAGACAGTCCAGCATCCGATGAAATGGGCGAAATGATAAACTATGCCAACTATAAACTCGGATTTTTTGAAAACTTCAATATTCCACAGAAGACAACCCTCAACCACCACATTGACGACAACCTTAAAGACATAGATCTTGAGGGACTCATAAAAATTACAGCAGACAGAGAAAATTTCTGGTCAGGTCCCGATATAGCACCTCCTGTCGAGGTTGAGAATATAGATATTACCAACCAGGGCATGAAATTTTTCCTGAAACTTCCTACGACCAACGAAAAGTTTCTGGCAACCATGCACCTGAGTGAAATGGAGACAATTGACGGAATTGCAAAACAGGTAAGGAATGTTCTAGCCGGAGCATACCACAAATGCAAGAAACCTAAAGAAAACTCCGATGTTGACACATATACACTTGTATCTTCATGTTCTGAAGGCTCAATCAAAGTAGTTATCAAGCGTCTGCCTACAAATAAATATGAATTCAAGACATACCTTATAATTACAGGTGAGGAATCAACACTGGAGCAGCTTTTTAACAATCAGAATATGAATCAGAAGCTGAATTCATATCTTTTCAAGCAGTTTTATGACAGCGAGATGCTCCATAAATCAAACAATATCTTCGGGTATATGCAGGCGATAGAAGCCGGCGATAAAATTCCGGCAACAATGCATTATGTTGTAGACAAATCAACAGCAAAATCTCTCGTGGCATCGCAGGCTATTCCGGCAGACGGCAAGGATGACAAGAAGAATTCATCCAAACCTTCAGCAGTCGTAAATAAAAACGAATACGAAAAGGAAGATTATAAATACATTCTGATAGCTGGTGCATGTGCCGTTGCCGGGCTGCTCATATTTTTATTCTTAGCAATCAAAAAACAGAAAATCAAAAAGCAGAAGGAGGAGGAGGCGCTGCGGGAGCAGGAAGAGCTGGAAAAACACCAGCAGGAAAATGCAAATATTTCTCTCAGCGGAGAAAGCGACGAGCTCCTTGCTGAAATCGAAGCGGAAAGAATGGCCAGACGCCGTGCCGCATACAAAAATCAAAGAGATGCGGAAAACCTTGCAAAAGAACTTGAAGAAAAGAACAAGAACCTCAGCGAAGAGGAACGCAACAGAAGAAAGGCCGCTCTTGAAAATATAGCATCACAGAGTGCTCCGGATGCCATTGCTTCAGCACTTAGTGCACCGAAGGAAAAAGTGGCAGAGAGCAATCTCAAGGCAAACGAGATGATCAAGGCTCAGAGAGACGAGGAGTTCTCTGCACCCGCCAAGAAAGCAGAAGAACCGAAGCAGCCAAAACAGTCCAAACAGGAAAAAGAGAAGCCTGTTGTTAACAACGAGCCTGCCGCCGCTGAGGAGCCAGCCAGCAGTGAGCCTCAGATTAATCCTGAAGATTTAACGAAAACTGATGAGGAAATTAAAGCTGAACAGGAGAAAAAGCGCCAGGAGGAGGAGCGTAAAGCTAGAAGCAATGAACTTCTGATTAAGATGAAACAGGCTCAGAAGTCCGACCTTGCCGAAAGTGCGCAAAAAGAAACTAAAAAGCAGCCGGAACCGGTATCTACCAAGCCGTCAGTGAAATTTACACTTGCCGGTGACAAACCTAAAGAGAAAAAGGCTGAAACTAAGCAGGAACCTGTCGTACAGCCTAAAGTCCAGAGTTTCTTTGCCAGCGAGGAGATGGTTCAGCCTGCAGAAGCGGCAGTTCAAAAGGAAAACCAGAATTTCTTTGCAAATGAGGAAATGGTTCAGCCTTCAGAGCCGGCGGTTCAAAAGGAAAGCCAGAATTTCTTTGCAAATGAGGAAATGGTTCAGCCTTCAGAGCCGGCGATTCAAAAGGAAAGCCAGAATTTCTTTGCAAATGAGGAAATGGTTCAGCCTGCAGAACCGGCGGTTCAAAAGGAAAGCCAGAATTTCTTTGCAAATGAGGAAATGGTTCAGCCTGCAGAACCGGCAGAAAAAACGGAAACACAGAACTTTTTTGCCAACGAAGAAATGGTTCAGCCTGCAGTCGAGCAGACAGCTAACAATCAGCCGAAGATGCAGGATTTTTTTGAAAGCGAAGTTTCAGCTCAACCTATTCAGACGGCAGGAGTGTCTAAACCAAAGTTAAAAGATCCGCTGGAGGAACTCGCCAGAAAATCAAAGAAAATTGAAACCGCCATTGATGAAGAGCCGGAAATAGATTTGGAAAGTGCTTTAGGAGAGGAAATTAATCTTGACATGTTTGCCAATGATTTTTCTACTTTTGATCATGGAAGCCAGCAGAATACTGTTAACAGCGAAACTGTTCTGGATCTGTCCTCAGACGATGGAGTACTTGATTTATCATCCATGACAGATGATTCATTTGCGTCACAGGGAAGCAAGAGTACTGATACCAACAGAACTTCCGAGCAATATGCAGATTCAATTAATCTTGAAGTTGAAAGACCTGCAGAAGAGCCGGTTTCGCAGACCAAGCCGAAGAAAAAGACAACGAAAAAGATAAGAAAATTCAATCTAGGCTCGATTTCAGTATCACTTTCCGATAAGGAATAGCAGAAATCACAATACACGGAAGCTCCCGGATGAAAACGGGAGTTTTTTATCTGATTGTGCCGTAAAACCACGTCCTTTATCTGCGGATATAATCCCCGCCTTTAGGCAGGGTATGTCAATGCTGAAACATACTTTGCTACATTTACCGAAGGTATCACGGAACATTTGCATCAAAAATAAATCATATAAACAGGATCTGGAAAAAGATCTGAAACATTAACATGTTAGACATGGGTGAAAAGAGGTTTGCCATGAATATTATTAAAGGAATTATGTGCATTGCTGCATCAGCTTTACTGTCAATTTCCGCATTTGCCACCCCTCCCGAAGAACCGCCTGAGGGTACCAAAACCGAAAATACAGCAAATACAGATGCTCAGGGAAATAATCAGAGCGATGTAATCGACAAAATAAATTCTTCCAAAGTAGAAATACTGATGATCATTGACAAGAGCGGATCTATGTATTCTATGACTGACGATACAATCGGCGGTTTCAACTCCATGATCCAGAAATTCAAGGACAAGAAATTTACCGCCAGAGTCAGTACCGTTTTCTTCAATAATGAAATGAAGTTAATTCATGATCGTCAGGATCTGGATACTGTAAAAGAAATTACAACCAAAGAATACCAGGCTGAAGGAACCACTGCCCTGCTTGATGCTGTAGGGAAAAGCGTAACCAAACTCGCCGGATATCCAGATCTCAAGGAATCCAAGGATACCCAGGTTATAGTTGTAATTATCACTGACGGCATGGAAAACAGTAGCAAGGAATATCAGAAGAGTACAATTAAAACTATGATTGATGATCGCCAGAAAGACGGTTGGAAATTTGTGTTCCTGGGTGCAAATATCGATGCAGCTCATGAAGCTTCAACCCTTGGTATAAATCCGGAAAATGCAGTCAAATACAAAAATACCGGCAAGGGAGTAAGAGCCAATTATGAGGCAGTGGTTGATTTTGCTGAGTCAGCCGTTTCTCCTGACGGTGCTGTCGGCTCATCTTCATGGAAAGAAAAAATAGAAAAGGACGAGTAGTCTTACATTCACTGAAAAAAATTCTGAATGTAATAAAAAGAAGTCATTTACGTTAAATGACTTCTTTTTTTTCAATGAATCTATCATCCTCTTCTTATTTACGATGTCACGTTAAAAAAGAAATCTACTGATGAACGGATACTTCTGAATCAAGAATTTCAATTTCCGCCGCTACACTGCTGTAAAATCTTCACTTCACAATATTCTTATGCTTAAATAAAAGATTCACAAATTTTGGGACTATGTTCGCATAGCCCATATCATAAAGGATAATACCTAATTTACTTAAAAAATCATCATTATTGTTAAGTTTTAATATACGAATCCTCCATTTTAGGGGGATT
>JAEEOK010000080.1 GCA_016284235.1 Succinivibrionaceae bacterium | reverse complement strand
TAGGTGCGCATCATAGAACGGGCACTTGCATTTGCTCTGCGTGCCTTTTCGGAAGTAATAACACGCTTTTTAGCAGATTTAATATTAGCCAAAGTAAACTCCTATATAAACTTAGCGAGTAATTTCATAAAGAAACAAATTATTTTTGCAAAAACAGTCTGAATCTCTTGGTGAAAATAACAACACCAAATTACTCAAACTTATTAGGCGGTGATTATACAGTTCTCTGTGATATTAATCAAACTATTTTTGACACGACGCTCGACTAAAGTCGCGGGATTCCTGCTTCACAGCAAACCGCATCATACACGATCTCAAGGTGAACTGCCTACTACAGTTTTTCAGAACAGGCTTATGTTTGTATGCCATACCGTATCCTGCAGTTCAGACTAATTCAAGCCTTTATTCAGGATATTAACACCGGCATTCATATCTTTGTTATATCCGGCAACAGCATCTGCACTCCCGTCTAAACCGATCCCTTTTTTAAGTTCTTTTTTCTGACAGGCTGGGAATTCTTTTTTAAGCTCAGGAAAATTTGTCTTCCTCCCCGCTTTTCTCGATTGAAACAGTAGTTTTTTTCCGCCAATGAGGGTTATAAGACGAAGCCTTCAGCCTGTCACACATATCACAGTCACAATTCTTCTAAAGTTCTGTCATATTCCAATTATCCGGCGTGGCCTCTTGCATAAGTTTTTCACATTCAAAACCAGACAGATCATAATTCATAAAAAAGTGAGTTTAATTTCGCGGTGCGTTATAATTTCACATCACCGGGAGGATGTTATTTTGGCTAAAAAAAATCTGCTTAAATCAGGCGTAATTGTGTCATCGGCTACGCTTCTTTCACGAATACTGGGTCTTATCAGAGATGTTGTTATTGCCAATCTTCTGGGTGCGACAATGGCTGCGGATGTATTCTTTTTTGCCAACAGAATTCCTAATTTCTTCAGACGGCTCTTTGCCGAGGGGGCTTTTAACCAGGCGTTTGTTCCTGTACTTGCGGAGTACAATCAGAAAGACCAGCATTCAACGAGAGAATTCATCGCCATGGTTACCGGGACCATGGGATTTATAATCACTATCGTAACGATTCTCGGAGTGCTCTGTTCAACATTCATTTCGATGCTTTTCGGATGGGGCTGGTATCTTGACGCATCAAAAACCGCTGAAGGTGCGGAGAAATTCGAGCTTGCCACACTGGTTCTTAAAATCACCTTTCCATACCTCTGGTTTATAACCATAACTGCTGTGTTCAGTGCCGTGCTGAATACCAAGGGAAGATTTGCAGTCCCGGCACTGACCCCGTGTCTGCTCAATCTGTCCACTATCGCATGCGCCCTGTGGCTCTCGCCTCAGCTGGAAACACCGGTTATAGGTCTCGCCTGGGGAATATTCATCGGCGGTTTTATACAGCTGATATTTCAGCTTCCGTTCATAATAAATCTGAGACTGCTTGCGAGACCAAAACTCGGATGGAATAATCCCGGTGTAAAAAAAATAAGAACTCTGATGATTCCGGCTCTCTTCGGTGTTTCCGTAAATCAGATAAACCTCCTCGTAAACACAGCACTGGCTTCCTTTCTGGCAACAGGCACCATAAGCTATCTTTACTATTCAGATCGTATTTTGGAATTTCCTCTGGGCATGTTTGCCGTGGCCATCAGTACAGTGATCCTTCCGGTACTGTCAAGAGGTCACGTATCTGAAGACAGCGACAAGTTTCACCGCACAATGGACTGGGCCGTAAGAATGGTGATGCTCCTCGGAATACCGGCAATGATCGGCATCATAACATTAAGAGAATCAATTATCAGTGTCATTTTCATGCACGGAAGTTTTACATCAGCAGATGCGGAAATGTCATCAGCCAGTCTTTTCGCTTCCGCTACCGGACTTCTTTCGCTGATGCTCGTACGGGTGCTTGCTCCGGGATTCTATGCAAAACAGGATACCAAAACACCGGTAAAATACGGCATTTACTCCATGATCAGCAATATCATCTTCAATCTGATTCTAATCTACCCTCTTGGCTACCTCGGCCTGGCCCTGTCTACAGCTCTTTCAGGTACTGTAAATCTGATCTTTTTAATCTCGGGACTCCACAGACGCAATATATATAAATTTGACAGGGAGACACTGCTGTTCGGATTTAAACTGGGTATATCCGCCGGTATTATGGGATTTGTTCTGACATATATAACTCCTGACATAGCTCAATTAGCGGCAATGGACATATGGATCAGAATTCTGTGGCTTGGTCTGATGATATCAGGAGGAGCTGTCATTTACTTTCTGACAAGTCTGATCCTTGGAATTCGCAAACAGGATCTTAGAGTCAATGAGAGTTTCGATTAGGGGGATTTGATATGAAATTTGAGCGGGGAATTCTCAACATAAAGCCAAGTCCTCACGGATGCGTTCTAACGCTTGGCAATTTCGACGGTATCCATCTCGGGCATCAGCAGATTGTCAATCTTGTAAAACAAAAATCTGAAAAACTTGGAATACCTTCATCCGTACTGTTTTTTGAGCCGCAGCCCAGAGAATTCTTTGCACACACAAAATCACCAGCAAGACTCACCACACTCCATGAAAAGTACAGTTTTATGAACAAGCTCGGTATAGATAATCTGTACTGTCTGCGTTTTTCAGACGAACTTGCAAACATATCAGCGTATGATTTTATAAATAAAATACTTCTGAAGAAATTCAATGTAAAGCATCTGGTAATCGGCGATGATTTTCATTTTGGACGCGGACGCGAAGGATCCTTTGATCTGCTGAATGAATACAGTCATAGAACCGGAATCTTCACAGTAGAGCAGGCACCAAGCTACTTCATAGATGGAAAACGTGTCAGCAGTACGCTTATAAGACAAGCCCTGGCAGATGATCGGCTTACTGATGCAGAAAAGATGCTGGGACGGCATTACAGCATTACCGGAAAGGTGGTTCACGGTCAGCAGATTGGAAGAAAACTCGGATTTCCTACAGCCAATATTGCACTTAACCGTACAATCGTACCTGTAGGAGGTGTTTATACAGTATCGTCAGACATCGACGGAAGCACCTGCTACGGAATTGCAAATATCGGCATCCGTCCAACATTAAACGGAACACAGCCGAGACTGGAAGCGTTTCTTTTCAATTTCGAAGGAGATCTTTATGGAAAAAGACTTACTTTTCAAATACTAGAAAAAATAAGAAACGAACAGAAATTTGACAATATTGAACAATTAAGAATTCAGATAGAAAAGGATAAAAAACTTGCACTTAATCTACTGAAAAGGCAGCCTTTGAACGACATCTGACTGGTGTTATTCCGTTTCCTGCAGCAATGATGTTCAATCAGCGGTCTTAATTTCTGTACTATTCTGTTACGAAACTTATCCAGGATTACATCACTACCGGTTTAACGCAGTTCGCTTAATACTTTAAAAATTTCAGTTAAATATCTCTTCACTGCTATGATCTTGTTGAGACTGAAGGATACACCTGTGACACGGGGCAGTTGCATATAGATTTGCCTTATTCCAAGCGGGAAGGAATACTTCTCCAGCACCTGCCTGATTTTGGCCACATCCTCATCATCCCTGTTGTTGCGAAGTTCCTCTGCCATGGTGTAAGACTCATCTGACAGAACACGGTAATATCTGGTGCTGGACAGACCGCACATCTCTATCAGAGCCTTTTTACTGTACCCCTGGGCATTATCAGCTCCTCTATGGAGCTGCAGAAATCCCTGAGTTCCTGCCGAGTCATTGACGGGATTTTTGCCTTCACTCCGGCGAACCAGCTGGCTACACCTTCCTCCAGCAGCTTCGCACGGTTCCTGGCATACTGACATCTCTGTTCTGCCGTCAGCGTACTGCTGACTTTCGTCTTCTTCCAGCCTTGCAACTTGTTCAGGATGACTTTCAGAACTCGATCAGTTATGACAGAGGCATCTATCCCGTATACTCCGAGAATTTTTTCAATGCTGAACCCCAGCTGATGCAGCCGGATGGCTTCATTATAGAACTCATCACTCAAACAGTGATAGTAACCACTATTTTTAACGATGAAAGGGTGCCCTGCAAACTGGCTCAAAGGATGAGGCTTTATGGTGGCATTACTGTCGGCAGATATGTCTTTGGTATCGCTCGTGCAAGCCTTCTTTTTATCCTTGTACCTCAGTCGCCATGTCAGACGATGAAAGTACTCCGGAGGCATGATGTCACAG
>JAEEOK010000079.1 GCA_016284235.1 Succinivibrionaceae bacterium | reverse complement strand
ATCCCTGTCTAAGAATAATTTGCTCCCATCTTTGGAAAATCCCATAACGTGCGGATTTTTGCTTAAACTGGCAATCTGCTCTTTTGTCCATTTGTAACTCATAACCGCTCCCTAATCTGTTCTGGTAGGAAGCTCTGACAGCCGTTCAACCTGTCAGACTTTCTACTCGCTTTATGGGATCAGTTTAAATTGCTATACAAAGAATTCGGTATAACGGATTGATACTTCTGCATTTATTCCATTTAGTTCAGAACAGAGTGAGGTGTTTCCGTGTGCTTAACTGAACATGATCTGCAGTAGACTCTTGAGTTTTTTTGATGAACGATTCAAAGAAGGGATCGAAAACTGAGAGAGTTTGCCAAACACAATTGTACACCGACCTGTTATTGAGGGCAAAATTGAAGCTGTTACCTGCACAACCCCCTGGATGCTGAGTAAACGGCTTTTTTTCATGCATTTTTTCGACAGACTGAGAAATTATGCAACAGTTTCTGATTTTACGGAACAGATTAATTTTCTAAATATTTCTGTAACCTCCAGTTTTTCCGTCAGTTATCTCTACAGAAGATGATGAGATTTTAAAGTTCCGGTGATGAATCCCGAACAGACTGCAAGATCGGAACAAAAAAAAATAACTGAACTTAAAAAACAAGACTGGAGGTATTTATTATGGCCTTAACAATGTACATGAAAGTCACAGGCAAGAACCAGGGCGAAATCAAGGGCTCATGCGATCAGGGCGGCGACAAGAAGGACAAGATTCTGGTATACGGAATGGACCATGATGTTGAAATTCCAAGAGACGTGCATACCGGTCTCCCTACAGGACAGAGGATCCATCATCCGCTCACTGCACTGAAGGCAAAGGATGTAGCTTCACCTAAACTGTTTGCTGCCTGCTGCAAGGGCGAGGGCGTAACCGTGGAGCTGACTTTCTACCGCATCAAGGACACCGGAGAGGAGGAAATGTACTACAAGATCAATCTTGAGGATGCAATTATCGTCTCCATGAAAGAGAATACACCTACTACATTCCTGCCGGAAAACAAGCCTTACCATGATATGGAGTCTGTAAGTTTTACCTACTCAAAGATCACCTGGTCCTACACTGACGGTAACATTGAGTTTACTGATGACTGGAAGGCATAACTGTTTATAAACTGAGAACGCAAATCAAATACCGGATTCACCGAAAAAGAGACTGCTAATCCGGTATTTTTTCGTTTCTGTTAAGAAACAATGTATCTGAAGAAACTGACAGGCTCAGGCAGATCTCTGAGTGATATGGATTCATCTTTGCTGTGCAGGAAAAATTCTTCATACCCGTAATTCTCTCCTGCACACAAAGGAAAGCATCTAAGCAGGGGTGCAGTACGTCAATTTGGCGGATCCTGCACCCTTTTATCTGCTCTTCTTAAAACATCAGTCCCTGTTATCTGCAAGTATGTACCTGCCGTCATTGCTGTCTTCCGGATTCACCATGTAAATTCTGAATTCGTACTGCATACTTCCGGGATCGGTATCAGGTTTTTCCTCCTGAGGATGTCCTTCAAATACCAGAACTCTGCCGTCAGGCAAAGTATATGTATAGCAGGGAATGTATACCTTTGTCCATATGGCTTTCTTCTTTATCATTCTGGAACTGAACTGATCACTTTGAGTAACTGTCAGATAAAGCCTCCTGCTTATTACCTCATTGTAAAGTCTGATTGTTCTGAAGATCCCCCATGTCTTTATAAGGATCACAACTCCGACCAAAAGGAACAGTGCGGCGGTAATTGCACCAGGAATACCGGAATGCGGATTTTCAGCCACATAGGCGTTCTGCGGATTGTCACGAACATATCTGACATCAATCTCATCGCCTACATTTCCATAAAATGACTCACCCTGAAATTTCAGTCTTATACCGTCATCAGTCACTGCAACCGTATCGTAAAAAATATCCGGCTTACTATGACGCCCGTATCGTTTTATGTCTTTAATTCTGTCTCTTTTTTTGCGTTCGTACCTGTCCACGCTGATAATTTTGGCGGTTGTCTCCACGCTGTTTCCTGTCAGTTTTGCTATTTTGACTGCATAGTAATCATACTGTATTAACAAATGTGCTATAAGAAGGACAATACCAATTACCAGACAGATCATAAAGCTTCGATTGTCTGAATCCTTATCGACAATCTTTGTGTAAAGTGTCGAATCTCCTTTGGAAAGGCTCTCTGCCAGCTCGTCAGCAGTTCTGATTGATGCAGCCATAAATACTCCTTTGAACCTGTGATTCATGCTGATTATCCGATGTTTGATTTGTAATAAATGTGCATAAATTCTCGTTTGGAACATCAGTCGGGGTAATTTCGAAGATGATTGTTGCTGATCTTCTGCCCCTTTTTTCAGAGTCTGTAATATTTACAGATAAAACCTTTATCAGAAATAAAAGAGGTTTGAAGCTTTTAACAGAGCTCAGGGAGATGACTGTATGGGTTAAAGGAATGAAAATTCTTCCGGTGAATGGAATGAGCGACGCGTTTCTGACTGCTTACTTCTTTATTCAGTTGGGTCAATGTTCGTTTTGAAATTTTAGGGGCTGCTCCATCCTATGCTTCCACCATGCAATCAGCTCCCAGACAGTCTGAAAATTCAGGCGATTAGAGTGTTAAACAACTGTCTCTTACTGCAAATCATTGACAACATTTAATTATTTTTTTAAGAGACATAAAAATTAGATAATTCTCACGGTAAACAGTGAGAGCAGAATGTACACTGAAAGATATTCCGATTCACATAATCTTCGAGGTAAAAGTATGTTCTCAGGGAAAGCACGAGCTCAAAGACTTCAGAAAAGAATAGCCCTTGTCGAGAACGGCTACGCGATCACAGAGGAAATGGAAAAAACCATCACCGATGACAATCATTCAGAGGAGATAGTAAACTACATTGACGGGCAGAAAACCGACTACGAGGCATTGGTCGGACAGCAGGATAACGTCAACTCGATTTCTGCAATAAAGGCGGATATTGATGAATCCGTAGAAAAAATAGAAAACGTATACAACAGAAACCTCAACGACATTCAAAATATCAATTCAGTACTCGACAGCATGAGTACCAGCGTTGAATCGATGAAAAAGTTACAGGAAACATTCATTGAATCATTTGTTGTACTTAGAGAGCAGATGAACGCCATCAGAGAATGTACAGGTATGATTGCAGATCTGTCAAATCAAACAAACCTTCTTGCCCTGAACGCCACTATCGAAGCTGCCCGAGCAGGAGAGCACGGCCGCGGATTTGCCGTGGTGGCAGGCGAAGTAAAGAAGCTATCTCTTGATACAGCTGACGCATCCGCAAAAATAGACAACAGCGTCGAAGGATTCACGGAGCAAATCAACAATATTATAAATGAGACTGAAAGAAACAAAGAAGAACTCGAGAGCATGACAAGTGCAACAGACAATGCCCGAGATCTCTTTGATGCAGCCAAAACCAACAGCGACAAAGACCGTTCAGAAATCGCACAAATAATAGAGAATATCAACGAAGATATAATTAAACTGCAGAGTGTTGCTTCATACCACATTACGCTCCATGAAAACACGCGTAAATCATTCGATGACATGAAACAGTTCGTTGAACATCATCAGCACAGTACTCAGCTTGAAGAGTTGAGAGGTATGGTATCAAACCTCAGAGGAACACTGGAAAAGATCCTTAGCAGCGGCGTTTAAACAGGATCTGATTAACACCGGAATGGAGGAGATTGCCGGCTGGTTTCAGAACCCAGCTATCTCCTTTCTGCAGTGCGAGTTCAATATGCCAATCACGGGCGGCAGCTCATGACTGAAACAGAAGGATTCATACCTGCAGGCATATAATGAATTTCAATAAATCAAGGCGTTGTTTTCCTAACACTCCGCACGGCTGAAGTCTGAGAATCCTGCTTCACAGCGAACATCGTCCTGCGCAATCACCTGGAGAATAGCTTACCCCGGCTTTTCAGAGCAGGCTTACATTTCCGTATGCCCTGCGTTATCTGTCAGTTCATGCTGATCAGGTCTTTATTCAGGGTAATTCACACCTGCTTTCATACTGATAACTTAAAACGGCAAATCCTCCGGTTTGAATTTTTACCATATCATTTACTATCAAAAGGACCGGTAATGTCCGGCAGCTCTTGCAACCATGCAGTTTCACAGATTTCATTCTTGACTTGATAAACATGGATTTAAGAGCTGCTGCTCGTCTTCTAAACCTTCTGATACGTTCTGGCAAAAAGATCCCCCTTTACTACATATATGTCTTCCGGATCATTCTCCACCATAACAAGCACGTCACCTACATCACCGTACATATAACTGTCATATTTCCACCTGGTAAAAACTTTTGTCGGTTTTGTCAGTTTTTTGGCATACACCCTGTACGAGCGAGCCCTGCAGCGATGCATAACTTCGCTGGTAATCATATATCTTTCATATGTCGTCAGATTGGTTACCTTGTTGCGATACTGCTGATCATGAATATCAAACGGTGCATCAATAGGAATGTCCAGATCATACTTATTAGAAAACTTGCTCCTGGTTATAGGATACGGTTCCCCTTCTATTCCGATCATTATGTAGCATTCACTTGATGCCTTGATAGTTACATCTCCCTCGAATGTACGAACAATCAGCTCCGTGCCATCGGTAGCAATATCCAAAGTAGGAACGTACCCCACAACAAGTCTGCGTTTGCTATACAGTTTAAACTCATCGGTACGTTTGAGTTTATTGTAATAAACCAGATCACAGGAATTAAGAAAATGACAGTATCTCTCCCTGAGATACTCGGCAACACTCTTCCCCGCATACAGTTTCTGATATTCAGACGGGACTATATTACCTCCGGCCTTATGGAGATGACCACCTCCGTTACCTACCAGAGACGTTAGTTCTCTGGCCAGATCCGATGCTCTGATTTCCTTTGCAATTGTCCTGATCGACAGTTTAATAAGTTCGTCGGAGGAAAAGAACACCACGCAGCAGTCAATTCCGGCAACCCTTATTACAAAATCAGAAACAACACCGAGAATATTAGGATCGCACTGAGGGGATTCGATTACGGCAAACCGGTTTGTCTCGTCATAATAATAATTAGAGAGGGCATCTCCAATAATCTTCATCTCCTGCAGGGACAGGTTGTTGTTCTGCAAAGTCATGAAGATCTCGTTATTCACCTTAAGTTCATCCCTGGCATCCTTATCCGCAGGGTGTCTCAACTCTGAAAACTCCGACGTATCCATGTACAGACCGTAATACAAAATTGACGCCAGCACATTCTCATCAGAATCATCATTAATAGGAAAGTTCTCATTAACCAGCAGCTGATAAACCACACTGCAGCAGGAGCCGTAAGAACTTAGGATACATTCATAATCAACATCCTTCTTGTTCCTGTCCGGCTGATGATGATCTACAATCGCCACATACGGAGACTCTATATAATCCACATTTGAAGCCCCGTACTGAGCATCAACCACAATGAGCAAATCACTGGACACAAACTCCTCAGCATTTACAAACTCGACATATGCATCCTTCATAAAACTCAGCATCAACTTCATGTTTGCCTTGCTGATTGGACTTGTTCCTGCATATATAATCTGAGCGTTTTTTTCATGATGCGTAAAGAAGCGATACAAACCATAAGCAGCGGCAAGAGTATCAGCATCAGGAATATTGTGACACTGAATAACGATATCATCATGTACAAGCAGATCTGAAAGTTTGAAATCCATGGAATAAGCCCCGAAAAAAGAAATTTAAGAGTAGAAAAGAATAATGATGACCACCGAAAAACAACACGATATTTCAGGAAATTAACACCTGAAGTAACAAATATCCTCCACCCTGTTCAATTATAACAAATCTCGAAACATCGTTTGCATTCTTTGCTGAGACTTCACGACAGCGATCAATAAGTATGAAATAGGAATATTTTTGCCGCAGGGACGCACGAGCGGGGAATCATTTATCCACACTTCCAGGCTGCTTAATACTCCATCAAAAATGTTCACATACGGCAAATAAATGCCGTGTCAAAAATATAACATGTCAAACCATACCAGATATAAAGCCAAACATATCATTCATTCAATCAAAATCATAAATAAGCACTGGCACTGCAACTTTTGGCATGAATATTGATTAAGTAAATTTACAAAATCAAATTATTTATGTGCTTCATCTCATTTGAGGCAGAACATTATAGCTTAGGAGAAAATGGTTATGGCTCTTTTTGTAAATACAAATGTAAGTTCTATCAACGGACAACGAAACTTAGCTAAGGCAACCAGACAGCTGGACGGCTCTTATCAGAAACTTTCCTCCGGTCTCAGAATCAATTCCGCCAAAGATGATGCGGCAGGACTTCAGATATCAGATCGTATGACTGCGCAGATCAACGGTCTCACCCAGGGTAACCGCAACGCCAATGACGGCATTTCCGTATGCCAGGTTATTGAAGGCGCTCTGGATGAAGTTACCAATATGCTTCAGCGCATCCGTACCCTTGCTGTCCAGTCCTCTAACGGCACCAACAGTTCAGACGAAAGAACCGCTCTTAATCAGGAGGTGCAGGATCTGTGCAACGAAATCGGCAGAATAGCAAGAGATACAACCTATGGTAAAAATCTGTACTGTTTTACTGACGGCAGCGCCCTGGGCACAACTGTCGGTACACAGAAATTCATAAGATTTCAGGTCGGTGCCTATGCTGGCAACACTGTAGATGTAGAATACAAGGCTATGTCTAAAATACTCGGTGACGGCAGTCCTGTTAAGGTTGACACCGCAAATCTCAGTGCAACAACCAGTGCGGTGGCCGGTCTGCATGTCAGTACTTTTGCTCTTGCCCAGACAACTATCAGCAATGTTGACACCTACCTTAAGAATCTTGACAAGTACCGTGCTTCTCTCGGTGCCGCGCAAAACAGACTGGAGTCATCTATATCCAATCAGGAAAATGTTATAGAGAATGTGAATGATGCAAGATCCAGAATCAGAGATGTTGATTACGCTTCAGAAACTGCGAAAATGACACAGACCAACATTCTGCAGCAGGCTGCAACGTCAATTCTCACTCAGGCTAACCAAAAACCTCAAGTTGCTCTTTCACTGCTGGGGCAATAACGAGGTGAATCCTAAAGCTGTAAATCAAAGGCTGCCGTGCAGCCTTTTTTATTTTTCAATACAAGCAAAAGTTCTTCTTCAAACTCTGAAACATCATCAAATCATCTGCATATGAAAATGCTGAAGCAAACCGAAAGGCAGACGCTCATAAACGGCAGAATTCTGACACCCAGATCAGTCAGTAAAATATAAGCTATCCTACTCTGTATAAAACCTTAAACATGGCACGGATATTGATCAAAATTAGGTAAAAAACAAAAAAAATCATTTGAATACTAGACGTTTTGAGACGAAAATTTATAATCAGGAGAGCTGTTATGGATCCAAATAAAAAAATTAGTTCAATTGATACATCAAACTCTGTTCATACTCACAGTTCAGTCAGTGACAGTAACGGCACAGGGCAGACCGGCAACGAAATTTCTGCCGACGCCGCCGATATCACCGACAGTCTCGGTTCCATTCTCAAAGCGCTTGGTGTAAGCAAGAGTCAGTTAAAATCATCTTTTTCAGATCATACAGTAACTGACCGGGGCCGCAGTTCCAAATTAGACCTCAAAGGTAAAAATTCAGTGACAGGTGCTGTCGAAGCTGTTCAGAGCAATATACAGAGTCACGGAGCTGTATCCATTCTAACTCAGGCTAATCTGACGCTCCAATATGCGCTTTCAATAATGGAAGTCTAGACCGGAAAGGATTCCACCCTGTTAACCGACAGGATCCAGTCTTTTAAGTCCCGAAATCTTAGATGCCGCTCTATCATCAGATCGTCAAATCTGCGGTTGATCGTTATTTGATATCTTCAGTTCATCTGACTGCTGTCTGTCGAGCTCCTCAATTATTTGATTATAAACTTCTATGTGTTTGCCAAGTTCATACTCAAAAGTATGCTCATAAATAACCTTGCACCCCGCAAATAATTTTCGGGTGTACTTTCTCAGAATTCTGTGCGCTAAATCTATGCTCTTTTTTTCATCCTGAAAATGATAGAGGATCTTGTTAACGTAGTTGAAAAGCATAGCCAGCGAACTCTGCACGGCCTTGGCTCCCACCAGACCATTTGCTGACACCTCATTAAGATATCCGGAATGACAGGTTTCTCGCAAAATGAACTCGGCACGGGTTGAAGGTTTCTCATTCCAGTCATTGTAAATCTGATCAAGCATCGATTTAAAATTACTGATTTGAAATCTGTTTTTTGCAGTATTTATATCAAGATCGATATGTACTGTTCCCGCATTCAGAAGCGTTCTGCGCAATGCCTGCTTATCAAGAAGAGGCATTTCAGCCCAATTAATTTCACCAAAATGAAGCGGCCTGCACTTTTCTATTTTCATTCCATTAGAGCAGTTGCAGTATTCGGTCTGGTTTTCATACGCAGAAATCGTCTGTTCCATAATCCTAACAGCGAGTTTAAATAACATATTGGTTCTCACCGTAGGCACAAAATTCCCCGGCATTTCAAGCGGCATTTCATCCAGTACCATATTTTTATACTGATCCTTAAGGTTTCTGTCGTCATCGTAATACAGACTATATCTGGAATGTGTACTCTCCCCCGCTGAACCGTTATCTAAACCAAGCAGATACACATTTTCAAACCCGAGCGTTGATGCCAGCTCCAAGCCGAGATTTGAAACCAGAGGATTAACTCTGGTTATCAGATTAACCTTAAAATCAGCCAATTTATTGGCAAACAGCCAGACAGGCATAAGTTCATTGCCTTTTAAAATCATTATATTATGCTTAAATAAAGCAAATACCTTAGGATGCACAACATCCACAGCCATGCACAGAGTTTCATCAAAAAATTCGCGGTGATCTGATATGGATACAAGAGATTCATATACATCGAGCGTACGTTCCACAGCCACATAGATATCCGAGCGGATATTTCGTCTGCACAGTGCAGAAAAGGCGGTACCGCAGGCAATAATGAAAAATCTATCCTGATACCGCTCCAGCAGATCTATGTCGTCATCCAAAGAAGGTCCGTTACCGACAACTACCACCGGTTTTTCAGCAATACTTTTAGGAAGCATGCAATTCCTAAGAACAGGAATATTATTAAGAATATGATCCATCGAATGACAGATACCGAAGATCATGTCATCAAAAAATCCGCTTATATGAACGAGCGTGCCAAAATCGCGTCTGGCCTTTTCAACAAAAGACTGCATAATGTCACTGTTATAGACAAACATTGCCAGTTCAGGAAGAGTCGAACCGGCATGATCAATCAGGTAGCTGTTGACATTATGGACAAATTCCTCAGAATCAGTGTGAAGGTAAAAATTGATCCCAAGATTCTCTCTTTTAAGATAATCAAGCAATGAAGTGTAGTCAAACACACACAAGGAGTAGTAAAACAGTTCTTCATCCGGTTCAACAATAAAAAGATTCAAAGGAGTCATTCTTTCATAAAGATAACCTAGCTGAAAACCAAGCCCAAGGCCAAACATAAACATTGTGGGGACGGAATCATACTGCCTCATATCACTTGAAGCCGAGCATATATGGGCAACCTCCTCACAGATTTTATTTCGTATATACAAATGAAGCTGACCGATTGAATCTCTCTCTGCTGAATCCGCCTTCATCACCAGAAAGGGAGACTGATTCTTCATAAACTCTTCAACCGACTGCAGACAATCATCAAAAGGGCTTTTACCGTAGATACAACCGCCACTTTCAACTACCAGAAGATTTGGCTCTCCATTGTCGTTGCATACGAGTTTATATTTGCCCGCGGGCTTATAATCAGCATAACGTCTGTATATGTTGGGAAAATTGATCTTAAACAATTCAAGATTTTCCGCCAGTCTAGATTTAGCCTGCTCCTCAAGTGATCGCTGAATACTTTGAATTTCAAGTTCTCTTTCCAGACCGGATTTCAAAACTTCCAGACGATCGATTAAATTGTTAAATTTCGGATCACTATCATTCATACACGTAAAAATCTAAGTTAAAGAAGCTCTTAAATTCACTAACAAGGTTTCCTAATAAAAGAAACAGAGCTGACGAAAATTTGAATAAACAAAACCGCTGCAAAGGCAGCAGTCAAACAAACGGATATATATTATAAACCGTCAAAAATAACAAACAGGGATAGGGCTCAATAATCAAAAGATTTGTGAATTCATAAACATCAAATCTATCAGCTCGACACTGAACAGTGTGTTCATTTTCACATAAAAAAAGGCCCTCGGAAGAGAGCCTTGCAGAATAAAAATCAATATAATCGATTAATCTACCAACTGTACATAAGCCATAGGAGCTTTGTCGCCAGGACGGAGACCGCACTTGAGAACACGGGTGTAACCACCGTTGCGCTCCTTAAAGCGTGGTGCAACTTCATTGAAAAGTTTGCATACAGCTGCCTCATTGTTAAGGCGTGCTAACGCAAGACGACGGTTTGCCAGAGTATCAACCTTAGCCAGTGTAATCAAAGGCTCAACAACAGAGCGAAGATCCTTTGCCTTAGGAAGTGTTGTCTTAATCGTTTCATAATTAACTAAAGCGATAGCCAAACTACGAAACAAAGCCTTTCTGCTGCTGCTGTTCCGGTTAAGCTTACGTCCACTCATACGATGACGCATGACTAATACCTCTTAATTCAGAATTTAAAAATTAATTAAAACTACCCTTTTCCGCAATATCCTTTGGAGGCCATCCTTCAATGCGCATTCCAAGAGACAGATTGCGCTGTCCAAGCACATCCTTAATTTCACTGAGGGATTTCTTACCGAGATTAGGAGTTCTCAGCAGGTCAACTTCAGTACGCTGAACCAAATCACCTATATAGTGAATTGCCTCTGCCTTCAGGCAGTTAGCGGAACGAACGGTAAGTTCAAGATCATCAACAGGACGCTTAAGTATCTCTGGGATCTTAGGCTCAGCAGGAACAATTTCCTTAGCTGCCGGCTTAGAACCAAGATCTACAAACGGCTCAAGCTGATTATAGAGAATGGTTGCAGCGCTGCGAATTGCTTCATCAGGCTCAATAGTACCATTAGTCTCTATGTCGATAATAAGTTTATCAAGATCTGTTCTCTGTTCAACACGAGCAGATTCAACATCATAAGCTATTCTTACAATCGGACTGTAAACAGCATCAACCAAAAGACGACCTATCGGTCTTTCTTCATCATTATTATGTAAGCGTGTATGCGCAGGCTGATATCCACGACCGTATTCAATCTTGAGACGCATCTCAATTTCACTCTTATCACTGGTCAGATTACAAATAACATGATCAGGGTTGGCAATGAATACATCTTCACCATGAATAATATCACCGGCACAGACAGGTCCCGCGCCCTTTTTGCTAAGAGTGAGAGTTGTCTCATCCTTGTCGAACAGCTTTACAGCTATACCCTTGAGATTAAGAAGAATCACCTCAATGTCTTCCTTTACACCTTCCTTGGTTGAATACTCGTGATCAACACCAGCAATCTCAACCTCAGTTACAGCATAACCTGCAATTGAAGACAGAAGAATACGACGAAGAGCATTACCGAGGGTAAGACCGAAACCTCTCTCCATAGGCTGAAGAACAACCTTTGCAGAGTAGATACTGTCCTTTGATACCTCTATATCTGGTCTAGGAATTAAAAAATCTCTTACAGAACCCATATTACCTCACTTACGACTACATCTTGGAGTAGTATTCAACAATTAACTGCTCGTTAATTTCGCTTGGGAGATCAGCTCTTTCAGGAACAGCCTTGAAAACACCCTCCAACTTGTCTGTGTCAACTTCAATCCAGCTGCACTGAACCGGACGATTCTGATAAAGACCAACTGCAGTCAGGATGCGCTGTTGCTTCTTTGCCTTTTCGCGCACAGAAATCTTATCTTCAGGAGAAACCTGATAAGAAGGAATATTTACTACTCGATCATTAACAAGAATAGATCTGTGACTTACAAGCTGACGGCTCTCGGCACGGGTAGAACCGAATCCCATGCGGTATACAACGTTATCAAGACGGCACTCAAGAAGATTCAAGAGATTCTCACCTGTATTGCCTTTGAGGCGAGCTGCTGTACGATAGTAATTACGGAACTGACGTTCAAGAATACCGTACATGCGGCGAACCTTCTGCTTTTCACGAAGCTGCATACCATAATCGGTTGCACGAGGCTTAACTGCACCATGCTGACCTGGCTTGGTAGCCATGTTACACTTGCTGTCGATTGCACGTACACCTGACTTCAAATACAAGTCAGTACCTTCACGACGACTAAGTTTTAACTTAGGACCTAAATATCTAGCCATTTATATAAATCTCCATACCAGATTAAACGCGACGCTTCTTAGGTGGACGACAACCGTTATGAGGAATTGGCGTCACATCTGTAATGTTGGTGATTTTATAACCAACAGCATTTAAAGCACGGATAGAAGATTCACGTCCAGGACCAGGACCTTTTACGAGAACTTCAAGATTCTTCAAACCAAACTCCTTGGCTGCCTCACCTGCTCTCTCTGCCGCTACCTGAGCTGCATAAGGAGTAGATTTACGGGAACCACGGAAACCTGAACCGCCTGCGGTTGCCCATGACAGAGCATTACCCTGACGATCAGTAATAGTTACGATGGTGTTATTAAAAGAAGCATGAATATGTGCAACACCTTCGCTAACTTGTTTTTTTACGCGCTTGCGAGCGCGAGTCTGTTGCTGATTTGCCATTCAATATCTCCTATTACTTCTTAATTGCCTTGCGAGGACCTTTGCGAGTACGTGCATTGGTCTTTGTACGCTGACCGCGAACTGGTAAGCCTCTGCGGTGACGAATACCGCGGTAGCAACCAAGATCAACAAGACGCTTAATATTCATAGAAATTTCACGGCGCAGATCACCTTCTACGGTGAATTTAGCAACTTCTGCTCTTACCTTATCTAATTGTTCCTCGGACATATCTTTGAATTTGTCCTGCTCAGATATACCTGACTTTTCGCAGATAATCTTGGCAGTTGGTCTACCAATACCAAAGATAGCAGTCAGCGCTACAACAGCATGCTGCTGATCAGGAACGTTAATGCCGGCTATACGGGCCACTTATTACACTCCTCTAAACGTGTGATTAAAATATGCCACCACAAAGCCCGATACGGATACGTGGTGACGAAAGTGCTGCTAAAAAAAAGCAGGCTAGCTATTATAGCTATCCCGCTCACAAAAATTCAAGTATTTTTTTGATCTAGAGCTAATATTTAACCCTGACGCTGCTTATGCTTAGGATCTTCGCAGATAACACGAATAACTCCGTGACGCTTGATAACCTTGCACTTACGGCAGATCTTCTTAACTGAAGCACCTACTTTCATTATTTACTCCTTAACCTTAACGGTTTGTAAACTTAAGATTCTGCTTACGCATAACATCCGCATACTGATGTGAAACTCTGTGAGCCATCAGCTGTGATGTAAAATCCATTACGACAACAACTACGATGAGTAATGATGTACCGCCAAAATAGAACTGAACATTCAGGAAACTCAGCATAAACTGCGGAACCAGGCACACAAGAACCATATACATGGAACCTACAAATGTAAGTCTTGTCATAACCTGATCTATGAACTTCGCTGTGTGCTCACCTGGCAAAATTCCAGAAATGAACGCTCCGCTCTTCTTAAGATTGTCTGCCAACTCCTTCGGATTGAAGACCAAGGAAGTATAAAAGAAGCAGAAAAACACAATTGCGAAAGCATACAGCATCTCATAAAGAGGCTGACCAGGCTGAAGAACCTGAGAAATATTGCTTACTATTCTGGCAAATGCACTGTCACCCTGACCGAACCACGAAGCAACGGTTGCAGGAAACATTATTATACTCGACGCAAAAATAGCTGGAATAACACCGGACTGGTTGATTTTCAAAGGCAGATGCGAAGTAGGAGGCGCATACATTCTTCCGACCTGCTGCTGTCTAGGATAATGCACTGTAATCTTACGAAGTGCTCTTTCCATAAACACAACAAAAGTCGTAACAGCAACAACCATGAAAATTATGCCCAGAAGAACAAAGACATAGCTACTGCCTTCCTGCTTAAACTGTTCAAAGGTACTGCCAATCGCATTAGGAAAACCAGCCACAATACCGGCAAAAATTATAAGAGAAATACCGTTTCCGACACCTCTCTCGGTGATTTGTTCACCCAGCCACATAAGGAACATAGTTCCTGTAAGCAAGCTTATAGTAGTCGTAAAATAGAAGCTGAATCCTGGGTCAATTACGATTCCCTGGATCATATTCGGCAAACCAGTGGCTATACCGAAAGCCTGCACCGCACCAAGAATTAACGTGCCCCACCGGGTCATCTGAGTTATCTTGCGACGACCTGCCTCACCTTCCTTCTTCAGTTCCTGTATTGACGGAACCATAACTCCAAGCAACTGCACAATAATTGCAGAGGAAATGTAAGGCATAATACCCAGGGCAAACAGAGACGCTCTAG
>JAEEOK010000078.1 GCA_016284235.1 Succinivibrionaceae bacterium | reverse complement strand
AATCCTCGATAGCAGATAGTTACAACATTTTAGATGTCAGGAAAAACAGACTTTCTTGGAACAAAAACAAGCGATAAAAAGAAATTTTTGTAAGCAGTTTTTGGGACAAACTAGGAAATCTTTGACACATGGAAATTATGGTGTACACTCGACTAGGATCAAAGACGTCCAGCAGATCACTGACTATATCTTCAGAAACTGTTTTGAGAAAGGCTGCTCCACCCCATGATAATGTAGCAGGATATTCACATGTATCTTGCTGAGATTTTGCTGCAGACAATGGTACATACTCATTATTTATTATGTGACCTATAATTTTTCCGTATATAGGCTGAGGGTTTCCACCTGGTATGTACTTAACACCTTTTCTTTCTCTGACAGCATACCTTTTTGCAGTGTTTGTACCATTAGTAACTACCACTGTATTGACAGGTCTTTGAACCTTTCGAATTTCCTCTGGTATAGCCATTAAAAAACCTCTAAAAATTAACAAGATAATAAAGATAATTCATATAAATATAGTATATATATTAACATATATACTATATAAACAATATTTTTTGCTAATAAAAACTAGTTTTTTAAATATTTTTTATTAATTAAAAAAGATTTTTCTTTTGAAAGATTTTTCTTGATTGACGATTATTGTCGTAGAGATGATAATTTTAGAAACACCTAATAGGTTACAAAAAATCTATATGTGCTTAGTATAGTACATAAAATTGGGAAAGTTATAATTAACAGTGCTTTGTTTTTTAAATCAAGACACCTTAATTACGATTACTTCTTACAAGTTTAAGTTAAGATCAATTCTTTTCTTTAACATATCATTTACCACAATCAGATATTAATCTTTTAAATTCTTTAATAGTCATAGAATAATCAATATCATTTCCATGAAGTAAATCTTTTAAATCTGATGATTTATGATAACTGCCTTCTCCTTCTTGATTTTTAAGTTTAAAATTACACGAAGATATCATTTCCCAATTATCTATTAATAAATTCACAATTTCTTCATTAAGCTTGGAATAAGTTGAAGACAAAGTTTCAAGATTTTCATCAAATGTTAATTTCTTTTGAAGAATAATTTTCCCTGCATCAAGTTCTTTTTCCAATCTGTGAATCGTAACTCCTTTAGGTGTGTCATCTATAAAACTCCATATATTAGGTGATGCCCCTCTGTTCCACGGTAGGTATGATGTATGCAGATTTATAATTCTATTTCCTAAACGATTAATAACATCTTCCCCTACTATATGCTTATAATTGTAACTAATAACCAGCTCTGGATTGATTTCGTTAATTATCTCAATTGTTAGCGGATTTTGAAATAATATAATTTCGTTTTTTCTCATCACTAACAAGTCATGTAGCACTTTTGCATTGCGATTATTACTCAGAAGAAGTACTTTCATTGTTTAGCTCCACATAAATTTGTTCTTATAAAACATTGTTGTAAATAATGGTAGTGGCAATTTCTATAGATTCAGCTCTGGCAATTTTGATAAAAAAGCAGTTCATAAAATAATAATTTTAAATTGATTGGAATCTATGTAATAAAAACTGCCGATACCAAATAAAATCAACTCGTTTTTATGTATTTGCTTTTTGAAATTAATAAATTTTCCAGTAAATTACAGGAGTGTCCGTCATGAAGCTTAAATTCAACTATAGCCTTGGTTTGAGCAAATTTTTTCGGTTTGCATTTTTCTAAATAAAGAATTGTCAATCTTCTTTGTCGATACCATTTGCAGTGAGAACCTTCAGCCATGTAATTTAAACTTCAGACTCAGCATCAAATCCACTGCCAGAAGTGCACATACGTATTCATGCTGTCCGTCAATTATCAGATAACTTTTCACTTTGAACGGGATTTCTATCCCAAATAACTTTGCTGAATTCAAGGCAACGATATCGAAATATCTCAATACAGATTTATAAGCAATTCCCGGTACTGAATAAGTCACCATAGAATCGGCCCTGCATCATACAATCGCTTATTGAAGCTGGCGTACAAAGATACATATGTCATGTCTTTCACAAAATTAACCATGCTGCAAGCATCCAGCAGCCACAGCAATGCAAACGGATCCTGATAATGAAGAATTTTCTCATTTTAATGTTTCAAAAAAACATTTAGTTTTACGGCAAATTATTCTGAACAAAGCCCCCCCAATTGAGACGGAATTGTGATAACACCATAAGACATATAAGGTTCTTTTTTGATCCTTATTATTTTAGATAAGAAAACCACATCTTTTGTCCATCCAAAAATACAGAGAAAAATTCAAGATCGGAACCATCAGAAACGACCCTACCACTGCTTCCAGCTGATTTTCAAAATGCTAATCTGATTCGGGCAGGTTCTACACTTTGAACAGATAAAAGAGATATAATCACTCAATTTCTACTGCAAAATGTAAGCTTAAACCAAATCAAGATCAATCCTCCGCAAAGAAACTGACCCGTCTAACAAATAATCACGAAAGTTATCCTATCAACTTATTAGAGTGAGTCAAAAAAATTCACAACATTTGGCTTTTCATTGTAGAATTTACCATCAAGATACATATCAACGATTTTATCATTAAAAAAATCATAAATAACGCCAAGCATTACAGGATCCCAATCAGAAGATACAAAAAGTTTTCCTGCATTCTTTTGTTTTACACAATTCAATATTTTACCGTTATCATAAAATTCAAAAATCTTACATAGATCATCTGCAACTTTTACAACTGCCCGGCAAGCTGTATCATGAATTCCGTCTCCATAAACTAAATCAGGTAGCGAGTGATGCAGAATATCTCCTCCATCCAGTTTTGAAGTAAGCCTGTGAATGGTCATGCCTGCATACTGTGGTTTAAGAAAGTAAAAAGGCCAAAATAAGGTGGCATTACCCCGAAACCATGGAGATAACCCCCCATGAATATTAAAGGCTTTATCTCCAAATATATTCAGAATAGAATTATTTAATTTGTGGATTCCATAACTTAATAAAATACAATTTGAATAATTTGACAGGAATTTTTCTGTTTTCTCTGTATTAAGTTCATCTTGAGTTATATCCATTACAGGAACTGTTTCCCTAATTAAGTTGCTGTTAACCATTCCAAAATATTTATCTTCTGAAATTTGTCTATTTTCGAAATGGCGTATAAAAAGTTTTTTATAGTGATCATCAAGATGATTATCAGGTTCTGGTACAAATTCTTCTCTTTTTTCAACTACTAAAGCAGCGAGTCGTCCATTACGATTCAGGACGTCAGCAATATAGAGGTGACGAGGATGAGAACCGCACATAAAAACAACTTTACAAGGGGAATTTTCATTTTTTAAATTATATTTCATCAGTAAGTCCTTTTTCTTTTAAAATGTCTGCTACCTTATTCAGAAATTCTGTACTCAATCCTGTTTTCATCGAAACAAACGATAACGAGTGCATACCATCGGCATAATTTAGAATTGTCATCACAGCTGCAACAAATTTCGGATCTTTCATAAAACCGAAACATCTGTTTCCATCGCTATTAACATCAGGATAAAGATCAAAGTTACTAAGTTTGATTTCACCATAGGGAAATTTGTTGATACAGAAACGCTCATTTTCAAAAGTCTGTAAGAATTTTTCTAATATATTGCAAGAATCTATAATATTATCAATCCCCATAAGTTCCTTGGTGTCATTTGATGTGTGATATTCCTTGTATGTTCCGTACACCAGACGAGCCATTTGACCAACAGGAAGATCAAAACCAGGAGAACAGTACTGTCTTTCATCCGATCCCTCGGATGGATCAAACTCTTCATATCTGAAGAATCCTGGTTTTATGTAATTTTGCCAGCGGACAAAGTGATCAAACGGCGAATTGCCAGATCTTGATGCTTTCCATCTTAAATTTTGTTTTCCTCCCAGAGTTGTAAGTACCATACCAGCAAACATTTTGCTTTTTAGTTCTTGTCCATGATCACTTAAGTATGAAATACTCCCTATAGTTTCAGGGTTAATGACAAATCTGTATGTAAATTTTCTATTTTTCCACCTACTTATGCGCTGATATAACATTGCAAGAACCAGGGGTCCACTCAGTTCATTATTAGCCATTGAAGGATGGCACAGATATGAAGAAAGAAATATTTCTCTATCACTGGTACCAGAAAGAATAGTATCACCAACCAGCACTGCACCATGTACAAATTCGGAATCAATAAAAACATGATAGAGTCCTTCCTTTAAACTATCAAAAACTTCTTGTGTAACAGCAAATCCCCATCGTTTCTTATAATACGAAAAAACATAAGGAACTGAAGTCGGATCAGTTTTAGAAACATATAAATGTTTCTTCAGTTCATCCAATGTTAATTTTTTATCAACCGGGATACTGTAATTCATGAGATGCAAACAGTTATTTTTGAAATCAACTATTATTCTGTTATCTTCATCTAGGGATTTAATATACGCTTTTCTAATTACCCATTCTTCTGGAATGGACCAATTCAATACCTGCTTACCTGTTTCATAGTATATTTCTGTAAATGGAATAAACTTTTTCAGAATTCCAAAAGACTTTCTATACCCTTCGCCTGTTATACTACGACACAATGGAAACAATTGATCGAACACTAATTCCAAATTTTCTTTGACATCCAAATTCATACTCTAACTTCTCCCCAATAACATATCCACATCAACTGTCTAATAGTTTGTATCTCATAAAAAATATATTCCATTTAAATCTGGCGCATCGACAAGAAGAATACTCAAGCATAGCAAGAAACAGCGTATTTCCGGCTCTCTGCAGACATTGTGCTTTTATTGAAACTTTCAGTTACAGTGCAAAAAGCTGCGCTGCTCCTCAAGAGCCTGCCTGTCCGGAGGACCGGTGCCGGGATTGCCGCAACTGTTTTTGTTTCAGCCCAGCATTGTCAAGCTCAACTTTTGTTTTACATGCCTGACCATACATTTCTACAATCTGCGGATTTGTAATTGATTCATAGCCAGTTTTTTCTTAACGTATTAAGATTGTCTTTCAAGACACGTCATAATCACCACTTTTAAATATTACTTCTGCTACCAAGCGTTGTGTGTTCATGGCATCTGCTGTTACCACCGTGCCTGCAATGTCGAACATAACTGTGTGTTTACACAGGCCTTGTTTTCTTTTCCCCGCTCTCCGCATCCTCCATTGACATTATCAGACCGGTTGTTGAATCATATAGGGAAACATAGTAAAGACAATTCAATAGCCGCAGTCATCGTTGGACAACCAAGACTTACCTCTAATGATTCATATACTGCTTTCTTTGTTGAGGTTTGGCCGTCTAGTGATTAAATTTGCTTTACGTCATTTTCTCCACTAACGAATACCTCAGTACAATTGGCCTAAACGAGTCATCCACCATTATCAAACCAAGCAGCCGGTTCACCGTATCATATGAAGCTAGTTTATCCGGAAACTACGGAATATGTCTTTTCAGTTTTTCAAATTTTACTTTCCAGAAAAATTCTACATTTACTGCCGTGCAGCTCCTGCTATCCATGCCGGCATAACAGCTGTCAATGTTAAACCAGAGGAGACTTCACTTTAGCTTGCTGATGAATATCTCAAATTAATCAGATGAATATCTCAAATTAATCAATTCTGACATACACTCTAATGCATCAATCGATACAATTAACAATTTAATTTTTGATTCCACGATCCTTACGTCTCAGCTTGTTTTATGATTTTGGTTCTCGGTTCACATTTTGTGTTTAACTAAATCTGATAACAGACTATTCCCTATGAAACCCAAACAATACCATGATTACAGTTTAACAAAATTGATGATATTATGTTCATGTGCAGATCCGGATAAGACTTTGATAAACACCACACTTTTGATAAAACCAGCGTTTCTCTTAAACGGAGCCAATCAAAATATCATTCAAAAAAACCCTTTTCATATTTTTTCTTTGCTTTCTCAACTACCCTGACATGTTCATTCTGGACATATTCCAAAGCAAAGGGAATTATTTCTTTAGTAAGGTTAAGAAACTCTGCAATAATCTTAATAAAAGCTCCAGCTTTACGTAACGAACTTTCTTCATCTGCAGTAGAATAGAGATATTCATTGACAGGCAGTAACATATAACTCAGAGAACCGCTTAAAAACATTTTATACCAATCATTTATCTTCGTTTTCTCAATGCTGTCGAGAAGTTTTTCCTCAATTTCAAGAAACTCCAGACGATCTTTAGGAATCTCAGTAAGAATTCTAACGGTATCATCAACAAACCTGCAGTATCCTTCAACATCAATAATTTTCTTCAGATCATCAACAGTAAGGGAGAAACTGCGACATCCGGAAATTAACTCCTGTTTAAATTCGGTGAAATCAAAATTATCATTTCCGAGTTTGATGCTCTGCAATCTAAAAGGCTTTGCCCCTTTTATCTCGGCACCGTTTGAACAATTATAGAATTTCGTATTTTCTGAATGTTTTGATATGCAGTATTCCATTGCTCTTATACAAGACATATAGAGCGAATCAGTTTTCACATTTCCGCCAAAGTTTGCCGGATAATCAAAGAAAAGTCGAGAAATACGCTGACACCCTTCTTTGAATTTTCCTGTTTCACTTTCATCTGCATAAATACTATGTCTGCTGTGAAGGTTGGGAGATGTAACAGAAGAATCATCTATCACTCCATTATCAACTCCTGCCATGTAAACCTGTTTGAATCCAAAAATTGATGCAACAACCAATCCAAAATTCGATACAAGCGGATTGATACGGGAAGCTACAGGAAGTTCTGTATTAGAGTCAATCTTACCGATTTTTTTTAGCCACAAAGGAGCGATTTCGTTATCCTTTAAGATAATCAGTCTGTTTTTAAAAAGTTCAAACACTTTGGGATATATAATCTCAGTACCTATACACAGAGTGTGTTCAAAATACTCCCTGTGCTCCTTGATTGCGATCAAAGATTCATAAACATTAACTCCACGTTCAAGAGCAATATAAATATCAGATTTTATTCCACATCTGCACAATGTTGAGAAAGCCGTACCGCACGCCATAATAACAAAACGATCCTGATTATCTTTGATAAAATCGATATAGTCATCCAGCGAAGGCCCGTTACCAACGAGAAGAAGAGGAAAATTACGCATATACTCAGAAAGACACGTTTTATTACTGTAAAGAACAGGTATACCTGAAGATAAATTATTCACTCCATGTGCAAAGCTGAACATCAAATCATCAAAAAAGCCTAATTTAAGAGTAATGGAAGCAAAATTTTCACTAAGTAACGACATTAATTGTTTTATTACAGAAGAGTGATATCCTATCCAGAAGCACTGAGCAGCAAAAGCTACAGGATGCCAGTTAAAATAAACATTCAGCTCATCTATGAGATTGGAAAAGTCATTGCCGATTCTAAATTCCAGATGAAGATTGTTTTCGTGAATATAATTAAGCAAGGGCGGATAGTCAAAACAGCAAAGTGACAGAAAAAACAAATCCGGATCCGGTTCTATGACATAAAGATGCAGCGGAGTCATTTTTTCATAAAGATATCCAAGCTGATAGCCTAATCCCAGACCGATCTGCAATATACAGGGAAAGGACTCTGCCTTTGATATAGGATCCGCGCCACTGAGTTCCTTAACGACATCTCTGACAATACGGTTACGGTACTCGAAATGAATCTGAGTAAAAGGATCATCGAGTTCTGTCAAAGCCGGATAAAGAGAAAAGAGCTCAAGATGATCTATCAGGTCGTTGGCAATTTTCAAACATTTCGCGAATGATTGTCCGGAATACAAAAGTGTATCTGAAGAAGGGAAATATACATCCGGCTCACCGTTCTGATTAATGACAAGGCGAATATTAGACTTTTGAGCATAATTATAAAACCTGCTGTAAAGTTCCGGATAATAAAACTCCAGTGCTCTAAGATTCTGATTCAGTCTGTCTGAAATAAACTCGGAAGAAACAGCAGTAACTACAGACATAACAACTCCTAAACTTTAATCTAATTCTATGGATTTCTTCAAATTTGATAATTCAATTTTAAACAAATACCGTTTGAGTATTCTCATTCCCTGTGCATGAATTCTGACTTTATCAGTTTTGCACGTTCAAAACACGAAGGTATTAAACAAACTTAAACAAAATTGTTGGTCCAAACGCTGCTGCCGGTTTGAACCGACCTGATGATTTGACGATAAATTTTTGTCAATTCAAAATTACCTGCCAGTTTGATAGAATACAATGAAAAGAGGAGAATGCTGTGTGTAGACTATCAAAATTTCTTACGTTAAATGTTGCAGCAATGCTTATATCAGGATGCAGTCTGTCGTGGTTTGGATTTGGTTCAGGTTCGGAGAACTCTGGCAAACCAACAGACAAGGAGCTTTGTTCAAGCAAGACTCAGATTGTTGCCAATCATTCTTATTACGAATCATGGCAGGCGTGTGAAAGACTAACTTTACAACAGGATTACGACGCCGAATATATTCTGGGACTAATTTATACCGATGAAAAGGTATTAAATGGATTCATTAACTCGGAAGGCAGATTTGACAAGGGTCTGGAACACATCAAAAATGCAGCTGATCACAATGTTCCGCAGGCACAAAGAACTATCGGAGAGTATTACGAAAAGCATAACAACAAAGAGCAGGCTTATAAATACTTGAATATGGCTGCAGATTCCGGCGACACTGATGCAATGCTCAGCCTCGCAACAAACTATGAAACCGACGGTTTCTGTACGAAAGCTATTCCTTATTATGAGAAGGAAATTTCAACTAAAAAAGAATCTGCTGAAGGATGGATATATCTTTATCTGCTTACATTCTCCGGATGTAAGGATTTAGAACCAGATCCTCTGGTTTCCTGCGGTTATTATCACAATGTTCTTAACACCACAAGCAAAAATACAGTACTATCATTAATAGAATTCGAGAAAACGTCAGGTATAGCAGGAAAAAAAGGAAGTATCACTCTCACAACGAAAGATGTGCAGAACTACTATAAGGGAAATTCCGATATATGTAAAAAAACGGGACAGGAAATAAAAAAGAAACTTATAAAAGAATAATCATCACTGAACTTTATAATGTAAAAATGACAGTTCCTAAACAAAACAGAAAAGTATTGTGTTTGTAAAAGAAAGAGAGCCACATTGTGGCTCTCCATTTTTTTAACTGACTCTGCCGGTTCAATTAGCCGAGAAGTGACAGTGCAATCTGAGACTTCATGTTGGCCTGGCTCAAAATTGAAGTTGAAGCCTGCTGCAGAATTGAATTCTGGGTCATTCTTGCTGTCTCTGAAGCATAATCTACATCACGGATACGGGATCTTGCATCACTTACATTCTCTATCACATTTTCCTGATTGGAGATTGATGACTCCAGACGGTTCTGTGCAGCACCGAGTTTTGCTCTGTATGTATCCACTGACTTGAGCATGTTATCAATTGTATCAATTGTTCCTCCATTGCCTGCTGTTGTACCTACACACAATGTTGATACTGAACCACCCAGTGCGGTAGACATTGCATTTGTTGTAAATGTAATGTTATTGCCGTTGTAAGCACCAACCTGCAGGGTCATAGTACCATCTGCAAAAACAGCCTTCTGCTTGCCATACTTGGTATCGGTACCGATTCTCTTTATCTCGGCTGCAAGATCTCCCACCTCCTGCTGCAGGGACTCGCGCTCTACAGAACTGTTTGTACCGTTTACTGACTGTACTGCCAGAGTACGCATACGCTGCAGCATGGTAGTTACTTCATCAAGAGCGCCTTCAGCTGTCTGCGCAAAAGAAATACCATCGTTTGCATTACGATTACCCTGAGTCAAACCGTTGATCTGAGCTGTCATACGATCTGAAATCTGCAAACCTGCTGCATCATCTTTCGCTGAATTAATTCTGAAACCGGAAGCTAACTTTGTACGTGAATCATCAAGAGCCTTGGTTGACTTGGAAAGCTGACGCTGTGAATTGATGGAGCTTGTATTGGTATTTACATAAAGTGACATAATTAAGTCTCCCTCTCTGAATAAATCCTATTTCCTTGCTATTCAATAGAATCGGCTAGATTAAAAAAATCTTGAGGACTTTTATAAAAATAATTATATATATACAGACATTTGCTAAAGTTAACCATATAACCGGCAAAATTGTGTTCCCTTAAAGGAACCCAAAGATCTCAGCTGATCTTTGGGAATAATCCAAATTCTAAAAACAGAATCTACAGTCTCCACAATCGCTGACAGTGTGCACAAAAAGTTATTCGTGTTTTCTCGCCGGGGTACTCGCCAAACCTGTTCGTTCGGACAAAGATTAAGTAAATACTGTGCCAGCGTTATGATTGTATTGTGATGCTTTCACGGATACCTGCATATCAAGGCTGCATCTCTGTTTCAATTAGCCGGATTGTCTTTTATGTCATGACGAGGATCCGCACGAGGGCATAATTTTGCTTTAAGCACAGGATGCGTTTTCAAAAAACTCATATGCAAGCAATGTCGTTTACTATAAATCATGCAAGTTCTACAAACTTCCAAGGTTTAAGAATTCAATTGCTCATTAACAACCTTGCTGACATATTCAAAAACTTTGAGATGATTTCCCATTTCATACTCACAGGAATGCTCATAAATTAGCTTACATCCGATAAAAAAGCCATTGATATATTTCCTCAGGACGCCATATGCCAAATCAATACTTTTTTCTTCATTCTGGAAATGATACAAAATGCAGTTAACATAATTAAAAAAACTTGCTAAAGAACTATGAACAGCCTGTGCAGCAAGCAATCCTGAATTTAGTTGAGATAAAAGGTAATCTGACTGATATTCCTCCCTAAGAACAAATTCTACTCGGGTTTTTGGTTTCTTCTCCCAATCTTCAAGTATTTCATCCAACATTTTGTTAAACGTATTTTTTTGCTCCTCTGGAACAGTCTTGTTTGGAACAACATCTATTTTAACAGTAGAAAGAGACAGTAATATTGTTCTGAACATTTCCTTGTCAAAAATTGAACATAAATTCCAATCTATTTCATTAAAATGCATAGGTATGCACCCGCGAATTTTCATTCCGTTACTGCAGTTGTAAAACTTACTTCTATGGCTGTATGACTCAACGGTATTTTCCATTACTCTAGCGGAAAATTTAAATAAAAAATTTGTCCTAACTTTTGGTGAAAAGTTTCCTTCAGCTTCATCGGTATAATTATCCAATTTCATTCCCTGATACATTTCCTTAAGTTCAAAGTTTTCATCGAAATACATACTGAATTTTGAATGATTTCTATCACTTAAAGATCCATTATCTATACCCAGCAAATAAATATTCTCAAAACCTAAATAAGATGCCAGCTCAACGCCAAAATTTGAAACAAGGGGATTTGTACGATTAATTAAATAAATATTTTTACTAACATCTTTATTTTTGAGAAGCAGCCAGCGAGGCAATAATTCATGAATTTTTGTAAGAATGATTTTATGTTTAAAAAGATTAAAAACTTTTGGACTGACAACATCCAGAGCCATACAGATAGTATCCATAAAAAATTCGCGATGATCTGTAATTTCTAGAAGTGATTCATAAACATCAAGGGTGCGTTCAACAGCCACATAAATGTCAGCTTTGATATTGTGATGGCATAAGGCGGAAAAAGCTGTTCCGCAAGCCATAATAATGCACTTTCCCTGATATTTTGCCAACAAATCTATATCATCATCCAGAGAAGGTCCATTTCCAACAACGATAACCGGTTTATTCTTCACATAAGCTGGCAGTGGATTGTTTGTCAGAAGAGGAATGCCATTTGAAATATTTGTGATACCATGACACAACCCAAACAGTAAATCATCAAAAAAGCCGCTAGTGTGTACCAGGGTAGAAAATCCTAATTTAACCTGCTCTAAAATATCATTGAGTTCACTACTCTTATACACGAGCATAGCAAGTTCAGGCAATGTGGCACCTGCATGACGGAGCAGATAATTATTTACTTCCCCGACAAATTGTGAAGGATCAGACAAAAGGTATAAATTTAATCCTAAATGTTCCTGATTCACGTAATTGATAAGTGAAGTATAATCAAATACGCACAGTGAATAGTAAAAAACTTCTTCATCAGGTTCGATTATGAACAGATTAAGCGGAGTCATTCTTTCATACAAATACCCCAATTGAAAACCGAGTCCCAAACCAAACATAAACATGACAGGAACTGATTCATAGCTTTTCATGTCTCCGGGTTCATCACAAATTTTTTTTGCTTCTGATGCAAGAGCATTTTTTATCAAAAAATGCAATTGTCCTATTGAATCATGTTCAGTGGCAAAAGACTTTAAAGCCATAAATAAATTCTGATGAGACATGAAATTATCAACCAAATTTCTGCAGTCATCAAAAGGACTATCACCATAAAAGAGCGAATTACTTTCTTTAATGAGAAGGTTAGGTTCTCCGTTGGCATTACAAACAAGTTCATATTTTCCGGCAGGCTTGTAATTTACATAATGCTGATAAATTCTGGGAAAATGCGTTTTAAATAATTCTAAATTTTCCGCCAACCTGTACTCAGCCATATCATTAAGAGCTTCTTGTGCCTGTTGAATAGCTATTCTTTCCTCAAGATCACTTTTCAAATCTTCTAATTTATTAACCAAATCATCATATTGAACTTCACACATAACACAAACAACCCAAAGCAAAAAAATGAAATATGAACCTAATCTTCATTTAATTTAGAATTCTTGTCGGTTCTTTACAAAATCCAGTTGGAAATTGTGATAGCACATGTTCCATGTAAACCTATTTCCTTCATCTCGAAGGTAAAAAAATGAGATTCCATTTTAAAAATTAATTTTAAAATGATAAAACAAAAACGGAAGGAAACTCATTATGAATTATGATACTATCACAATTCCGTCTCAAATAGATTGTTCTGTTCAAGAAAAATTAACAGACTGCAAAAAAATTTTTCTACAGACAGTAAAAAGCAAAAACATCTTCACCATCAAGGGTACAGTACCCGGTATGATATGTTTGATTTTCGTTACAGCTGCTGTGGAAGCGAGATGCATGCAATGCTCAGTCACCGGAAGGCTGACACATATACCTCTGTGCAAATGTTTTGAAAAGGAGGTGTATGACACTATAACTGATGCTAAGGTTAAGCCTTCAGTACGGGTTGATCGCACGGAAATATGTATTGAGATATTTCGTTACCGCTGTCCGAAAAGTGACAAAGTTATCCAGGATAGAATTCCATTCAAGTCAGGAATCACAGGATAACCGAAAGGCTGTATGGATACGTATGCGGGCTTCTGGAACTGGATTTAACCTTGACAAAGATAGCCAGAATTACGGGCTGCATGTTAACACGATTAAGGATGTCAACAAGGAAAGACAAGCAAATCTCTATACTGAAAACGGAGAACTGAAGATGCAAAAAAGCTTTGCACGGACTCTTGCAATAGATGAAATCAAACCAGTGATAGACACAGGTATACCGCCGCAATAATGATACAAAAAAACCTTCTGTTAACCTCAGAAGGATTTTTTCAAAATATCGCTACAATCTGAACATCATACTTTTGTATCCAGCAACAAACTTGTCGCCTTCTTATTATAATCTGATCTGGAATCCTTATCACGGGTGTACATTTCACTCAGCTCACGAAGTTTTTCCCTTATCGCTATTGCTTCCTCACTTGGAATCTGGCGAATAGTTTCATCAGTTTCTGTGTCTATAACATCAATGACCTGAGCAGAATCTATTTTACTATGACTAAAACGAATATTGGTTGGATTCTTGGAAAACCTGTCTATCAACTCTGCAAGTTGCTTTTCAAGCTGAGACAGTTCTTCTTCTGACTTAGCGTTATTTAAAGATTTTTCCTTTTCTTTATCATCAATCTTTTTCTCGAGCTGATCTATTTTAGACTTCTGCTCAGCTGCATCAACATGACGAACTTCTTCATCTTCTATTCCAGTGCTGCGTTCTGCAGCAGACTGTTGTACATCCTTGGCGACAGTTGAATATCCACTTCTTGCAGACTGTGTATAACTAACACTACCCGACGACGAAATAACATTCGATGATACTATAGACATAACAACCCCCATTTTACCATTGTGTGCAATCTTACCCACAAATCAATAAAAAACGTTATCCCACAAATAATTTATATTTATATTCAGTACTACTAACTCTAAATTTGTATATGGTGAATTGGTATCTTAATACAACCTTTTGAAAAAACGGTCTAATCCAATTACAGCAGCACTACAATAATAATCGGCAATACCGTGCAAATCTTTAAACTTTTAACTGTCTGTTCTTCCTACTCGACTCACAGACTGGTAGGTACAAACCTTTCGGCCGGTTATTCTTCCATTCTTCAGACTCAGGTTAATACTGTTCTTGATCTCAGAAATCTTGGCAGTTATCATTTCGTTTAAAGCAAAATAATCATTACAAAATTTTACTGAAACATCCCTTATTTCATCATCATCGTTTTTATTTTCTGCCAAATACTTTATAACACCAAGTTTTTCGGAATTAAGATTCATTGCATCTTCAACCTGGTCATCTTCCAAAAGTTTCAAAGTAGAACGAGACATATCTATAATTTTCTCGTATAACTTCAACTGTTCTTCAACCGAAATCATAGAAATCAGACTTTATTGGCATCTCTCGCTGCCTGCAAACGATAACCCTCATCCCTTTGAGACAGAGGAATATTATCCCACGCCTGCTTAATATCGCGTGCATAAACAAGGATTTCATCCAGGGGCTCGGTTTTAAGTTCAAAGGAAGCCTGCATTAATCTATCATTATAAATAGCATAGAGATCTTTAAAACTCTGTGCAACCTTGACCTGCACCGGATCATTGGGATCATACTGAACAGCACTTGACAAACCGGCTACTATGTTAAGCGCCTTGTTTATCTGCTTCGCCTTTCCTTCTATGTCATTTCTCTCAATAGATGCTTTAGCCCGTACAATACTCTCTATCAATCCCTGATAAAGAAGCTGAATAACACGGTGACCGTCAGCTACAGCCAAATCTGTATCTAGTCCATTTTTTTTGTAGGCCTTTAAATAACTGTTGCCCACCATTTCATTACTCTCCGATATATTACATATTAACTGTTATCTACAACTATAGATTGAATATATGACATGCTTGCACTCATGTCAGATATCATCTTATCAAGATTTGTATACTTCTTTCGCAACATTGATTCGTAATTTGCGAGATAATCATCTATATTATTCAACCGTTTGTCAAAATCAGCAACACTGCTGTTCGCAGAATCTGATCTCTGTGCCAAAACGCCAGTTCTGGTCTTTGTATACGTATCTAATTTCTTATCAAGATCTTCACTCAGCTCCTGAAAAACAGAAACGAACTGATCGTAATTTTCAGTAGCTGCCTTAGAGAGTTTCTCATCATCAATGGTGAGCTTACCTTTGCTGTCAATTGAAATACCATAACTAAAAAGCATCTTTCCGGTTGACGATGAAAAACCGCTGATACCGCTTTTAAGTTGAGATTTCACACTATTGCACAGCGAATCACCTGCCAAATCCCCGCCGTCATAGTTACATTTACCGTTAGTATACGTATTTTTGGCATAAAGTTTATCGCAAGTCGACAGTACTTCATTAAACTTTGAAACAAAGTTTTTTGCGAAAGAGGTAAAACTCTCTTTATCATCCGTAACGCTGAGTTTATTTGTAATCCAGGTTCCGTCATCCTTCTGTTCCGAAACTCTTGACGCTGTAATCTTAAGTCCTGAGATTTGATCCTCAAACACGTTGCTCTTGGAGGAAACTTCCACCCCATCCACCAGCATCTTCGCATTTTGCGCGTGCTGGACTACATTTTCAGATCCGTCGCCGGACATACCTATTATTCCAACATCACCGCTTAAAGTCAGATCCTGACCATCACCCAAAAGAGATGATTCAAGAGTAAAGTTAACGCTTCCGTCTGAACCTACAACATAATTTAAAGAAACGCCTGGATTTCCATCTGCTGTATTTACCTTTTTAATAATTGCATCAAGCGAAGAATTCTCGGCAATATCTACAGAAAATGTTTTTGCTGAATCCCCAGAACCCAGGGTAAACGATATAGTTCCTGAGGAATTGGTTTTATAAAGAGTTTTTCCATCTGCCCCAGCCTCAGTGTGAAAATTTGATGAATCCGCTGTTCCTCTGAGCTTAGCACCGCTGGCAAGCTGAGTTACCGCTATATCATGAGAGGAATTGGTAAGAGAAGATGTAGTCTCATATTTGAATGTCGGATTTTCATCTGTTTTGAAATCAGTTGTAATACTGCGTTTATTCACAGCCTCACCCGATTTTACTGTCTTCAAAAAGTCTTGATAACTCGTAAGAGTTGACTTCATTTTTGACAAGCCGGATACTTCTATCTCCTTGAGAGCCTTCTGTTGATCTACCTTCTGACGCTTGGTACTCTTTCTTGCGGACACCAGGGCGTTGACAATACTTTCTAAATCGAGACCCGATCCCACACCAAGAGATGAAAGAGTAGGGGTTGAACTGGTGGACATAAATACCTCCTGTCAAAAAATCAGCCTACAGTATATACATAAAGAAGCAATCTAAATTAAGTCAAAAAGAAGAGCTACAGAAAACTGCAGTCTTCTTCAAAACAGTAACATACTAAAATACCAAAATCAGCTGCCGATAAGAGACAAAGCAATCTGAGTCTTCTGATTCGCCTGACTGAGTATTGTGGTTGAAGCCTGCTGCAAAATAGACTGCTGAGTCATCTTCGCTGTTTCCGAAGCATAATCAACATCACGAATTCTTGAACGAGCATCGCTGACATTCTCTATTACGTTTTCCTGGTTAGAAATCGTTGATTCAAAACGGTTCTGTACAGCACCAAGTTTTGCTCTGTAGGAATCCATGGACTTCAGCATATTGTCAATTGTATCTATTGTTGCTCCGTTACCGGCCGTTGTTCCAACGCACAAGGTTGAGACGGTTCCGCCCAATGCAGTTGACATTGCATTAACAGTAAACGAAATATTGTTACCGTTATATGCTCCAACCTGGAAAGTCATAGTTCCATCCTGAAACGCAGCAATATTCTTACCGAACTTGGTATCCGTTCCAACTCTCTTTATCTCAGCTGATAACTCACCAACCTCCTGCTGCAGAGCTTCCCTCTCAACACTGCTATTAGTACCGTTTACCGACTGAACAGCTAATGTTCGTATACGCTGAAGCATATTGGTGACCTCATCAAGGGCACCCTCTATAGTCTGTGCTAAAGAAATACCGTCATTGGCATTGCGATTACCTTGGGTCAAGCCATTGATCTGAGCTGTCATTCGATCAGCTATCTGCAAGCCTGCCGCATCATCTTTAGCAGAATTAATTCTCAAACCTGAAGCAAGTTTTGTATAAGAACTATTCAAAGACTTGGTTGATTTTGAAAGATTCCTCTGAGCGTTAATGGAACTTGTATTAGTATTTACGAAAAGAGCCATTATCTAATCTCCCTCTTTAATGCACAATGCACTCTAAAATTCATACCACAAATGCAGTAATATCTACCTAACTGAGTTATCGGCAACATCAGCAAAAAGTTTAACAAATTTACTCTATCTGAACATCATATTTATACAGAGACTTAATTGAATTACTTCAAATATCACAGCGGAATAACTGCATCAGCGCACATTTTTCTGCTATTCCACCATCAGAATGCAACAAAAATACAACTAAACTTTCTCATCAAATCTAAACTTATCTGAGTGGAAATCTGTTATTTTTATCTGAAGCTGTTCACTATCCCGGGACTCAAGGTAAATTAAACCCTACCCATCCATTGTCAGAACAAGGCTTTCATTATGCGCATCACTGATTACAGTTAAACTTCTGAAAATATTCTTTTCCCTGTCTCGTCGGTTCTTACAGAAGCTTTTCTTACTCTCAATGTTTCTTTATTTCTGAAAGCGCTGCATATGCGTTCCCATCAAAATAGAAGCAATGGAAAATCCGATTCTCCAGTGCGCATTCCGTTTCGGTACAGATGCACCGAAACGGAATTGTGCGGCAACAGAATAATAACGAAGAAACAGTCTGTGACTATTTTAAATTTCGCCGAATCAAATCAAGAACTTTAGGATCCTTGTCAGACAAATGGAAAGCCCGGGCGGTTTTAATCAGCAGTTCCTGCTCAGATATGTCTGGGAAACTGTCTCTTACCCTGCCTACACCGGTCCGAATCTCATCAGCCGCAATATAATCAATGCATAAGCGTTTTCCAACCTGACGGGGAACTATAGTTTTCTGCCCTTTGGCAAATAAAAATGAATCACCGTTAAGATGAACATCTTTTGAAAGCGACATTACAGCTCTTTCAAGCTGAATCCTTACCTTTGCTGCCGGCTTATCTGCTAGAATTCCGCTTTTCTTGAAACGTTCGGCAAGATATTCAATATGGACAGGAGACTCTGCTTCAATTACGTCTTTAAGGAACGATTTGAATTCCGCTCCGGAGGATGAGGAAGGTTTTTCCATACCTGCCGGCACAGGAGTCTCACAGTAATCAGGAAACACAACAGAATCTCTGCCTGACTGCTGATTCGCATATCCGGCACCAGCCGGCGGTACTGCTTCAGCGGAAGAAGAAACAGATGATTCTTTACGAACCTCTGCACTGCTGGCTTTTTTCATGGAAGAACCGTCAGTTACATTTTCAGAAGAACCGGCACCGGATTTATTCTGCAAAGATTCGACACCAGATCCGCTGTCAGAAAAATCTGCCAGCGAAGACGAAAAATCAGAATCTGTTCGCTCTCTGCCTGATGATTTTCCTGGTACATTATTTACACAATCATCTTCCGTACAAACTCCGGACGCAGTCTTTACCGGGCCTGAAACTGATGAAGCATTCTGCATGTCATTACTTTCAGAATACACAGGTATAACAATTTTCAAAGGGGTTTCTGCAGGATTTTCCGGAATTATGACATCAGAAAAGCTTTCCGGAGCCCCCTTCTCCACATATGAATCCTTCACAAGATTACCCGCATCTGATGGTGCTCCTTTCCTGGATTTACCCTCCTTGGATTCATTATATCTGGCTATGGCGGCATCTATCGCATTAACCAGTCTCTCCTGCTCCTCCTTCAGATTTCTGATCCAGCTTACAGACCATATCTGATATAGTTCCCATCCCATAAGCTTTAAAACGCTCTGTCTGGTTCTGTCTCTATCTCTTGCTGTGCGTGCATCTCCGTAATGCTGACCGTCACACTCTATCCCTATAACATACTGACCCTTGTCCTCAGGATGTCTGACAGCAAGATCTATTCTCAGACTTGAAGTGCCGACCTGCAATGCAACATCATATCCGCGGGAGACAAGAAAATCACACACGGACTTTTCAAACTTCGTTTTGAATCCGCCACCCTCGCTCAGAAGCATCTTATCTGTCTTTCCGCCGTTCTTGGCAAATTTTATGAAGTCTCTGAGAAGTTTAGGACCGGCCTTAGAAACCTTCTCCGCCGCAATATCTTCAGGCTGTATTGAACCAACCAGCTTCAGATTATACTTGGCTCTGGTAATTGCTACATTCAGGCGTCTCTCGCCTCCGTCATTGCTCAGCGGTCCGAAATTCATTATCATTTTTCCGGATTCGTTCTTGCCGTAGCCAATATCCAGAATTATGGTGTCTCGTTCATCACCCTGTACATTCTCAAGGCTCTTTACAAAGAACGGCTTGCTGCCGCTTTCGGAAAGAAACTTTCCATATTCAGGATTCTTTCTCAGACGGGCGTTTATTGCAGCTTCAATACAGGCCTGCTGCTTCATGCCGAAGGCGATAACACCGATGCTCTTCTTCGGATAGCGATCAAAATGTTCAAAAACAATATCCGCAACCTTTTCAGCCTCCTTCGGATTAGGCTTGTTGCTGTTTGCATAATAAACAGCATCCTCGACAAAAACATACTCGACACCGACATCCGGTTTCTCGTCAGTACTTGAAGGGAACGTGACAAGCTTGCCGCTGTAGATATTTTCGTTGGAAAAGGCGATAAGACTTTCATGCTTGCTTCGATAATGCCAGCGCAGAGTCATATCATAAAGTGCATGAGCCTCGTCAAGAAGTGACTCATATGCATTTGTATCACTGTACTCATCAGATGTTCCGTCATCCGGATCATCCATGGTTGCATTAAAGAAGTTAGTCGGCGGCATCTGATGCCGATCTCCGGCCACTATAACCTGCTTTCCGCGGAATATAGATCCGATGGCGCTTTCGGTACGAAGCTGAGAAGCCTCATCAAATACAACAATGTCAAAATTATAATCGCCGGTGCAGAGAAAATTGCTTACTGACAGCGGTGACATCATAAGACAAGGCTTCAGCTGCATAATAAGCTGAGGCATTTTTACAAACATTGTCCTTATAGGAAGATGCTTGCGCTTCTTGTTATGTTCGGCCCTGAGCAGCGAGGCGGCCTCATTGAACTGTGCACTTTTTGCAGAATCTGCAGAATTCAGAGAATCTTTGAAAGAATTGACAACAGCGGCATAGACACGATCCTTGGCTATGGCAAACTGCTGCTGATCAAGGCATGAAAAACGATGCATCCTCCGATCCTGATCGTCATGACGGAATGAAGCAAGCTGAGGAGCTGCAGAATAAACGCAGTCAAGCCACAAATTACATACCCGCTTACGGAATGCACTGATATATTTTCCCGGTTCAACATCCGATCTTCTGAATACATCAAGAACCGGACCAAGTCCAAGTTCCACACACTCAGCCTGAGCAACTCTGAAGTCAATGCTGTCCTCAAGCTGTTCATAATGTTCGGTGCAGCGACTCAGTTTATCGGCAAAATCAGACGGAGAAAGAGACTTCAGATAATTGCCGTCAAACAGACGGTGAGCAAGATCCACAGCCTCAGTACAGCTTTCGCAGTGTGTTTTGAACGAATCAACAATACCGGCAACTATTTTAAGATCAACCTCACCGCTCTTGATTCTTTCCATCAGAGAACAGTCGCAACCTGTGCAGTCGGAAGCATTTCTCATCTCGGAAAATGCCTGCAGCGTATCATTAAGTTCATTCCAGTCAGTATCCAGTCCGTTATATGCATTTCCGAAATGCTCAACCAGTCTTGAAGACTCCCCTTCAGATATGCGGATGATATCAAGGGCATATTCCAAATGCTTTCTGTGATCCATAACGAGAGAGAACAGCTCATAAGAGACTCTCAGCTGTGCGGTATCCGTATGGACACCCTTCCACCCCTCCGCAAAATATTCAGCAAAGTTTGAAGCTTTCTGATTCAGTTCCAGTTCTGCGTTCTGAAGTGCAAGCAGCTGCTCCAGCCACCCGATCACATTCTCGTCATCCACCCTGTCCGAGCCGCGGTAAAACTTTTTAATAGTGGCAATTGCATCCTTGTAGCCCGACTTAAAACTCTTGAAAAAGCCTCCGCTGCTCTCCTTGAACTCCCGGCACATCTGACCTGCTTTGAGATCAAAGAAACCGGCATCAAAGGATCTCTCCAGTTCGCTTCTGAGTTCAAGAGTATCAGTCTTTGTCCGTTCAATTAAATCGAAAGCCCTGCCGATTTCAGATGGATCTGATAATTTTGACCACCTTCCCATCATCGGATTACGATCCAGGAACTCATTAATTGCATCAAGCTGCCTGTTAATATCAGAAACACTGTGACGCTCCTGGGCATTATCAAGCACTATCGGCATTCGAAGAGCTATGCTCTTTGGATTAATTTCCTCATATGAACTCTTAAGTTCGGAAAGTGTTTTTCTAAAGGATTCCTGCTGTCTTCCCGCATTATCAATATCGTCATCAAGCTGATCAAAAACAGCCTGGTCATACCAGCATCCCGGAACACCGGCAACTCTGCTTACCGTTGAAAGATAATCAAGTTTCTGTACGAAATTATCCGCTGTGAATTCAGGATCGAAACCGGCACGATTTTTAAGTTCGTCAGCCAGCTTAGCAATTTTCCCAAAAGCCTCCGTCATCTGCGGCAGCTGGGCATTAAGCTCCTGGCGTCTGGTTCCGTCCGCCGTGGTAACCATGTTTCCATACCATGGATTAGCCTCCGGTCTGCCACCGCACTTCTCAAGATGCCGGCTGTATTTCTCCAGGGCACTGCAAAGTCCGGAATAGCCATCCTGGGACAGCCTGCCAAGCTGCGGAAGCATAAAAATCACATCCGGAGCGTCATTAAGTTCGGCAAGTTCTCCAAGCACCCCATAAACCGTCCAGTTAAGCTGAGTTACTGGAGTATGAAGAAGTCTTGCATAGTTGTTGTTAAGACATCTCAGATCCTTAAGTTCATCAAGAATCGAGAATGCCGCATTCGTTGTATGCATGGTCTCTGCTGAGAGAAGCTTTTCATAGACATCAAACAGCTGCTGGGAAAACTCCTTGCTCGTAGTCTTGTCACTGTGAAGCACAAGGCAGAAATCACCCAGACCGCACTCGTCAAGACGTTCATACACGACATCCAGTGCTGCTTTTTTCTCAGAAACGAAAAGAACCTTGCGATTATGAGCAAGAGCATCGGAAATAATATTGGTTATGGTCTGGCTTTTGCCGGTGCCCGGAGGTCCCTGCAACACAAAACTTATCCCCTGATTTGCGCAGAGAACAGCCTCCTGCTGGGAGGAATCGGCATCAACAATCTGGAAAGTGTTCCGCGGCAGACAGATATCATCCATACTGCCAGCCTGAATCTTCTGCACCGTTCTGGCATAACTGTTCAAAAGAGAATTTTCAGAAAAATCCCCGCAAATGCCGCGTATCAGAGGACTGTCGGCAATCTTCTGGCTGTTTGCCTCAAGATCCCTGTAGATACATATGTTTGAAAAAGGAAACAGACCCAGAGCGGCTCTGCCGGTTACCTCCCACGCAAATGCCGACTGGGTGTACTTGCTTAATGCCGAACTGATTTTATTCATATAGTCGGCTATAGTCTGATCCTCCTCATAATCAGGAAGAGACACGCCATAGTCGTGACTGAACTTATACTGAAGAGTCGGATTGGTAACTATTCCGTCACCGGAAAGTTTCATACTGTAGGATGAAAATACAGTGCGGCTGATAAGCTCCACAGGAAGCATCAGAAGCGGAGAAAGATACCAGTCATCCGAATCAGGCTTTTCACGCCATTTTATAAATCCTGCAGAAATATAAACGACATTGACACCCTTGTCCTCCTGAAACTGCCGACCTTTTTTTGAAATATTTTTCAGAAGCTTCTGCAAATCACTGCAGGTGCATTCAACCCACAGATCATCATTCTTTGCCCACTGAGTGCTGTCATCCGGGCTTTGAGGCTCTGCAGCAGCTGCAGCTGACTCGGCTTCTGCATTTCTGTCCTTTTCCGAGGATCTTTTGCGTCTTGATACAGGCTGTCCGTCCTCTGCTGCGGCGATCGAGGCAAACGGAAAATCAAGAGACCTGCGCTCTGTTACAAGTTTCTGCCACAAAACAAGGTAGTCATCATGAAATGTAACCGAAGCAGCCTTCGGAAATTTGAAATTAAGCATTGGATTCGAGAACGACATATCAAGAAGTCTCTTCTTCCAGATTTCAATCTTATTCAATATAACACTGTTATTCCCATCTGAATTAGCAGAAGAATTTGTAAAAGAAGTCATAAAAAATTTCCAAAAAAAGCTTTGTACATCGTAATACTGCCGGCAGAAAACAATCTCCAGAATCACAGCAACAGAACAGGGTCATTATAGTAAAAGTAGTTATGAATTTATGTGAAGTACGATCTACCGCGGGGCTTTGCAGAAAAAATCATTCATTCAGCAGGATGCAGACTGCAGCACTCCAGGACACGAACAAAAAACATACAAAAAATTATCAGTTAGTTATTGCTAACTTCATAAGTTAGTGATATTATTACAAATGTTAGGTGATCAATATCACATAATACTTCGAATTAGACTGTCATAACTCTCTCTGAACAAGACTGTCCGTATCGATGTAAAAGAAAAAAAAGAAAAAAAAGGAATAAAAAAATGAACAAAAAACTATTATCCACTATCGTAGCAGCAGCTTCTGTTATCGCTTCTGCACCATCTTCAGCGGCAACAGTATTTGAAAACGATACATCAAACCTCAGTGTTATCGGCCGCGTTAAAGTTCAGATCAACAACAATGACGTGGATGACAAGCACAGATTGTCAGGAATCGCCAGACTTGGTGTTGAGGGTTCAACAAAAGTAAACGATTACGTGTCCGTATTCGGTCATGTTCTTTATGAAATGGCTGCTCAGGAAGTTGTTGACAATGATGAACGTTTCAAAATCTATGACGGCTGGGTAGGTTTTGATTTCAATGATTTCGGTAAACTGCAGTTCGGCCATTTTGAAGATGCATTCTACAAAGTATCTGAAGTTACAGATGTTTTTATCGACCTGGGTACCACCGGTTCCACATATCAGGGACTTACCGACAATGATTACGGCGGACGCAAGGATGGCGTGGCAATGTATGAACTTGATTATAACGGACTCAAGTTTGCCGCTTCCTATCAGTTCAGAGATACTTCAAAGTTTGTAAACTACGGAGTAGGTGTTACAGGAGGTTATGAATTCGAGATTGGAGAAAATCCTCTCGGAATTCTCGTTGGATACGGTCATACCGAGGGACTTAGAACAGCACCAGATGCCGGGCTGAACCCTGACGGACTTTACTACGGCGAAGACAAAAACGAATGGGGAATCTCTCTCTATTTCGGCGAAATGGGAGCTCCTGGAATCTATGCCGCAGCAATGTACAACTGGGGTAAACTGGACAAAACCTACAAGACAAACGGCGTAGAGGCTGTACTTTCCTATACAACTCCGGGAACCGCCTGGAATTTCACCCTCGGTTACGCATATCTGCATAACGCAAACAAGAGGGAAACAGAGGCATTGTTCGGAAGCGACCGCTCTACTGTAAAAAACACATGGACCGGTAACATTACCTACAATCTCACCTCAAACTTCCAGATTTTCACTGAAGCCGAGTTTCACGCAAAGAATGTATTTCTTAATGAAACAGAAAACCTCTTTGAAATCGGTCTGATTTACAATTTCTAAAAAGAATTCCTCCTAATGCCAAAGACCTCCGCTTGTCGAGGTCTTTTTTTTGATCTGGCAAATCAGAGATTAAGACTGCAATGAGCATTAATTTTGTATCCGTATACCCATTTTTACAGATCACTAATCTTTTATGACGAATCGATTTTTTAGCCCGAAGAATCTTCTTTCAAGGAGAGGCATAGCTGATCAGCCTGTAACCAAATCTAAAACGAAGGGTAAAAACAGAAACAGATCCAAAAATCCAAATAGTTGATAATATGATAAAATGAAGTTACATAGTAGCTGCTGTCAGATCTTTTATCTATGCAAAGCAGATAAATACTAATGCACAGATAACATTGCCTGACGGCAAGGGAAAAATAAGACAGCACCTGAAGCAGAACAACCGTTTATCTGATGAGCTGATACAGCTGGCATTTCATCAGAGGCTGAGGCGAACAACAATTTCCGGGAAAACTTTTTACTATATGAAAACATTAAAATATGCATGGCTTGGTCTTTTGATCGTAATTATTATCGTACTCTTCGGACTTAAAAAATTTCCCGGGATAATTTCATACGATTACTACTACAGATATCTGAACATTTACGTAAACATCAATACAGCCAGCATGAACGACATCAAGCAGGGCGAAAGCGTAAGCGATGCAATCATCGACATCATAAAAAAGGATATAAAGTACCCTTTGGATACAGAATTTACAAAGCAGCCGAAAAAAGTCACCGGCAAGGACGGCATTTCAGTTACGTTAAATCTTAAATTTAAAAATTTCCACGACTGCTACATGTACCTGCTGCACCACCGCAGTGAAGATACGAAGATTCTTCCTCAAACGGAAATAACAAAATCACAGTTTGTCAGAAAAACTAAACTGACATACGTAAAACAAACTGGCAAGTACGAAAACAAGGAAGAAAACCTTAGCGGCGCAGCGGAAGTAAGCGCTGTATGCAGATTTTAGCTGACGAACATCCTGCCCTGCTTAAAACTGAAGAATTCCTCCGGCTTCTAGCCAATTAATGAGAAGCTGGATCTGTCTTGTTTTGCCCGCTAATGCATTTCACTTCAAAGAGAAACGTTAACAACTGAACAGGATACATAATAAAGGTTATGACAGAGTCTTTCCGGACTCAAATATCTTTGCGATCAGCGGATAAGTTAAAGATTTTTTAACAGATATGAACAGATAGCCATATTCATAGGTGGAAGGGCATATTGAAGCCGGATGTATACGTCTACGGCATATGTTTTCATAAAAAATCATGATCAGCTGTTGTTAAAAAAATGAAGTAGAAGTTTCAGTCCTCACTCTGCTCTTTCCTGAATTGGTCATCAGTAACTGCATTTTTCCAGGATAAGAAGAATAACTTTATTGACATCCGCCGAGTGATTCCGGTATGCCAGATTATTCCAGCATTTCTGATAAAGCGACTCCCACATTCTGAAACTCATCCAAGAGCAATGAACAAAAGCACCACAGATGCAGCAATCAGTATAAACGCAACAGTTCCAAGCATGATGTAGTAGGTCGACTCGTATCTGAATATATTATCCGGAAGAGCACTGTTGTCGTACATTCCGTTGCAATCAAGCACATTTTTGGTATTCAGTCTTGGAATTCTCCGGAGCGATTTGCATCCGTCAAACATATGATCCATATTCTGAACATTGGCCGTATTGTACGCCGGTATTTTCATCAGAGATGAGCAGCCGAAAAACATTCTGTTCATATCCGTCACAGACGAAGTATTCATGTCAGGAGCGTACATCATTGACGAGCAGTTCATGAACATTCCTCCCATTTCACTAACCCTCTCCGTCTGCATCGAAGGTATTTCAGCAAGTACTGAGCAGCCAGAAAACATACCCTGCATATCTGTCACGCGATCAGTTCTGTATCTTGGTACTTTTCTCAGAGAAGAACAGCCGTTGAACATATTTGACATATATATGACCGACGAAGTATCAACAGCCGGGGCCTCCTCCAGTTCTCCGCATTCAAAAAAAGTCTCGCTCAAATCCTCAAGATGAGGTGTATTGAATTCAGGAAGAAGGGAAAGTGATGAACATCCTTTAAACATGGCGTTCATGTTCCTGACCTGAGGTAAATCACCTACAGGATAATTTTTTACTGATGTACATTTCATAAACATACCTTCAGTATTCTTCACTTCAGACATATCAAGAACAGGAACATGAACAAGAGACGTACAGCCGGAAAACATGAAACTCATGTCAGTAACATTTCTCGTTGCAAAATCAGGAACCGACGTAAGATTCCTGCATCCGCTGAACATCAGCTTCATGCAGCTGACAGAAGAAAAATTAAAATGCGGAACCGTCATCAGTGAACTGCAGTTACAGAACATCATACCGGTATCGGTGACACTTCCGGTATCAAAGGCAGGTACTTCCGCAAGAGAGGTACAGCCACGAAACATCTGGTTCATATTGGTAGCTGCGCCTGTTTTATACTTCGGCACCTTTACCAGTTTTCTGCAGTCCTTGAACATACAGAACATATCATCAACTTGTGATGTATTAAAATTCGGAGCCTTTTTTAATCTTGCACAACCGGCAAACATCCTGGCAACAGATCTGACGTGTGGAGCAAGAATGATTAAGTCGGCATCTATTTCTTCAGGTCCTTCAGGATCTTCATCACTAATAAAAAATTTCTCCGGCGGGGATATCTTAAAATAAAGAACTTTTATATGCCTGTCTTCATCATCTACAAATCTTAACAATTCAGAAAATTTTCCTATACCGGAATCAACTACCGCTATCCCGAATTTTCTCAGATGCTTTGAAGAAAATTCTCCGGATGTTACAACTGAATAATCAAGAATAAGATCCAGAACATTCGTATCCAGCAATCTGCTAAAAACATTGTCTTTACCCTTATAGATGACTGAATACTCACGGATACTGCAGAAGCATCGCAGAAGTGCAATAAGGAAATCATTATCACCTTTTTTCTTAATCGCGGAAAAATACCCGTCTACCGCCTCCGGTGATTCAAAAATATGATTATCAACCATAAAAACCGAACCGAGCAGATATGCAATATCCAGCATACACATCTTGAACGAAACATGATCTGTATTTCGTGATTTCTGATAGATTTTATCCAGCAGATTCTTCAGTTCAGGATTATTTCTGTAAAAATAATTTAGAGACCAGAGAAAATCATCATTGGCAAAGACTGTCCCTCCGTTAATCTCATCCTGAAGAATAGCTGATGCCAGATCCTTCATATCTTCGTATGCTCTATCGTTCCAGTAAAAAACACTTTTATTGTCTGACAGGCTGTTAATGAGCTTGAAGTATTCAAAATCGGATACTCCACCCTCTTCACAGTCCTTGGCATAATTCGCATATTCCTCGGCACAGTTAACTTTAAAAAAATTGAAAAGCAGACCCCGGCCTACACTAACCTTTCCGATCTTCCAGTTTGTTCCAAGTGCGTCTGCTATTTCACCGGCTGTTCTAAGATTTTTTCCCTTAATCGAGAATGTGGTGGTAAAGGAGTCAAAACCGGATCCCTCTGCTGCACCGGGAACCTGAAGTTTTTCCCCCTTCAGCCACCTGCTGACTTCATTCTCCGTCCATCTTCTGTTCGGATTACTCAAATCCTTTCTGTTCGACAGATCCTTATACGTCAGCCCCTGGATAAGAAGTTTTAGATCCTCCGGGAAATCATCATCAAACGGAATATTCTGAAGTGATGCGAAAGCTGCCATATCATCAATGCCGAGATTCACATACGGAGTGTGTCCGGTATAAAGTTCATAAAGAGTTATGCCGAAGGAGTAATAATCAGATTCGCACAAAAAAAGATTATTAAATGTCTCCGGAGCACTGTATACAGGTGACATACCTGTTCTGGTAACGAGCATGGTCTGACCTTCGTCAACAATCGAACTGATGCCGAAATCGATAATCGATATGAATTTTCCGTCATCAGACAGCATAAGATTTGAAGGTTTGATATCCTTGTGAATTATTCCGGCATCGTGAAGAACCTTAAGTCCAGAATTCACGGACGAAATAATGAAACTCCTAAGTTCATCCGCGGAGAATCTTCTGCCCTGAAGGCTGCCGTTTTTGAAATAAGTGATAATCACAAACGTGTAATCGTTAAACCTGCCGTAATCAATAAGAGATCCTATATATCTGGACTTTATTTTTCTAAGCTCAGAAAGCATATCGTCCTTTACTGCATTTTTTCTGCGATAGAGTTTAAGAATATATTCACATCCGGTTACCTGATCTGCACACAGATACAAATCAGCCTCTCCAGAAGTGATATCAAGTCTTTGCCTTACTTCATACCTGTCAAGGACAGTCACGCCTGTCATGTCAAAACCTGTTGAAGACATGGTATTTACAGCAGTTGCGATCCCGCTTTCCGCTCTTATTTTGGTTTCTTTGCTATTGTATCTGCCGGTTCCTGTTATTTCGCTCTTAGCCGCATCTGAACTGTTCTGACGATTAATAACAGTTTTGCCAGATAAAACATCGCTGTACTCATCAGATGCATTAATAACAGTAGATTTATCCATATCTGAAACACCTTCAACTTACGTCTAACCATTTAAGTGAACCATGAAGAACATTTACTCCAGGATCTATATCTGAATTTACGGATAAATGAACAATTCGCAGAAAAGGAAAATACGATCCGTATTCATCCGGCTGTTCTAATTTCTTGATTCTTTTCAAAAGCAGATTTTATCACAATGCCACTTTCTTCCGTCTTTGATGTACCGAAAATTGTGAACCTGCCGGATCATGACAGGTTTATGAAAAAAAACTTACTGTAAACTCAGCTCCGGAGTCCAAATATCCTATGTTTTTATTAATTGAAGCATCAGCTTAAGAGATATGAGAATGCAAAGGTAAGACTATTTTAAGCTCCGACTGGATTCTCTGCCTGTAAACTACAGATGACATCAAAACTTCAAAGTCATCCGATATCAAGAACAGCATCTGTGGTTGTATAATGGAGGTAAATTATTCATAACGCTGAAAACAATTATCATAAGTTTGAATTAAACCATTGCAACATCTTGAGAAATCCAATTATCTCAAGAAAAAAAATCACAGGAAGTAAAAAATGAGTGAATTGACTGTTATAACTCTTAACAGCAAGGAGGATTTCACCACCGAGGTTAAAGAACAGATATGCAGACAGGCTGCTGATGTATTAATACTCAATTATCCTTTAACAACTGACGGTGACATGATAACAAACTCACCCTTTGCATTTCTGAACAATATAAAAGAGTTCAAATTCAAAATTATTCTGGGAGAGAACTGCACGTCAACAGATAAAATGTTTTTCGGCTGCACAGATCTGGAAAAGGCACCGGATTTGAATTTAGAAAATGTAGAAAGTCTTGACTGGATGTTCGAAGACTGCATATCTCTAACTGAAGTACCGAACTATGTTGCGCTCAAGGCAAAAAGTGCCAGAGGAATGTTCCGTCACTGCAAATCCCTTACAGAATTTCCTAAAATGAAAATGCCTCATGATATTCCAATGGATTGTATCACTCAAGGGTGCTCCGGTCTCATTTCGATACCCGAATTTAAAAGTCCGAAGATCATACTTGAATGCGGTGAGGATGTTACAGATCTTGTGCGACTGAGAACAGCCGCATCAGATCTTGAGGAGATTGTCATAAATTTCAATGTAGAAAGAAAGCTGCTCTTCGGACAGTTCACAGAATCAAATTCTCCTTTCAGCGGTCTTCCTACATTAAGCGAAATCAAGTTCAAAATTACATTAGGTCCTGAATGCAAAAGTCTCGAAGGTCTGTTCTTCGGATGTTCAAATCTCAAAAAAGCACCTGAAATGGACACATCAAAAGTACGAAATATGAACTGCATATTCCAGGACTGCACATCTCTGACCCAGGTTCCGCTTTATGAAACATCCAGCTGTACATCAATGAAAAATATGTTTCACGGCTGCAGGAGTCTTGAAACAATCCCCTGCTATGACACAAGAAATGTGGAAACAATGTTCGGGATGATGGAAGGATGTGCAAATCTTTCCCGAATCCCTAAATTTAATACGGTAAAAGTGAAAAATTTCAGCTGGTTTCTCTGCGGATGCTCAAAACTGACATCAATACCCAAATTTGATACAAGAGCGGCTGAAAGCATGTGCAGCATGTTCAATCACTGCTCATCACTGACAGACATTCCGAAATTATCAGTAAGGCATCTGACTGACGCAGAAAAACTTTTCAGCGGTTATTCCAACGAATCGGTTATTGCCAAATTCTGGGGCATATTCAAATGGAGAAAAATCATCAACAGGCTGCGAACCCGTAAAGGGAAGGTGAATCCGCCTGTTCAGTAACGGTAAAAACAGGGGAAATTTTTTAGATTCTTCACTCTATGAGGCTAAAAGGGCAAGGTTTAGATCAGACATGCTTAACGTAAATTTCTGAACCTCGCACAGAGTCAAGAATGATCTGTGAAAGCCGGCAGAATCATGAACACGGAACCGAAACATTCACAGCACCACTAGATTCTCACTGTCACCCCATATCCCCCGTAACTAAGACGGGGGACTTTTCGGTGACATCACCAATCAGAAAATGATTACAGTCTTTATCTGTAGTTTGCAAAATCCGGATTTTTTACGCTAACTGCTTGATTTCTTGCCGCTGCGCGTAAAATCAAATGAGGAAGGAGGGGCAAAACGTATTACCTTTTTCGCCTCTGACACAGCCTCGTTGATAATCGCCTTACTGTTACCAATCAGTTTTTCCAGTGTGCTTGATCTGTTAACCTTTGGTTCAGTAACCTTCGACTCTTCAAATCCTTCAGGGCTTGGCATTGCAACAGAAATTCTCGTATTTGCGGATGTCAATTTTCTCGCCGCATAATGATTCTCAGTAGATGCAGTCGATTGGACCGACGAATCAATCTGAGAAACCTCCTGCTGAGAACCTCTGGTATCAGGCTGAGCAATCATGGAGTCAAACATGAGAGGATCAACCGCAGCATCTTGAGGAGTAGACACTTCTGCAGACATAGGATTAACAAGAGCACGGCTTGCAGCCTTTACAAGCTCTGCCAAACGACTCTGACGTGCAACAAAATCAAACGGAGGCGCCGAGGTAAGAGAAACAGACTTAGGCTGTCTTGGAGCAGCTTCCTCCACCTGAACTTCAGGTGCCGGCTTAGCCCTGTGTTTTATCGTAAACATAGCCGGAGTTGCGGTTGATAAGGAAACTACCGCAGGCTGGTGAGGAGTATTTGCCTTCTCCCGCTCTGCTGCTTCCGCGGCTGCTTTTTCCGCTGCTAGTCTCTTCTTTTCCTCTTCTTTGCGTTTTTTCTCTTCTGCCTTTCTTATGTTCTCAGGTGACTTTATCAGAGTGAACATGCTAGGTTCGTCATTTTTATATACCGCACTGTCGTCTTTCTTGGTCTGCTTTCTTGGACGCCTTGACGATGTCTTTGAAGTCTTGGATTCAGCATCCTGATTTTTAGCACCTGCAACAGTTTCGTCATTCACAAACTGAACTGTATTCTGCCCGTTACAGACTTCTTTCTGCTCTTGAATCGCCACCGGTGATTTTTCCGCTGAACTCTGCAGTGATCTCTGTTCAGTCTGTTTTACCGAAGCTGGCTGCGACTGTACTTCTGCAGTATCTATAGCAGAAACAGCATTACTGCCGGAATCTCCTGCTGTTCCGAAAAACTTACTTCCATCCTGCTCTGCTGCAACAGTTTCTGAATACTGCTGCATACTGACACTCTGTGGCTGAGCCTGATTTACATCTGAAGCGGCAGGCTTAGGTGTATCTGTACTGTAAAGTGCCGACAGATCAAGAGTCTGCAGCTTCTTGGTGGACATCTGAGAATTTGGTCTTCTGCCGCCACCGGACTGAACCGGAGAAGCTATCTGCTCCTGCGTCTTAACAGAGAGCTCGCCGGTCCGATTAAACGGATCTGCAACAGTTTCCTGAATTTGACTGTTCTGGGAATTTTGCGGATAAATACCGGACGGCTGAACAGCACTTACCGACTGCTGAACCGCGGCACTGCTCTGAATGCTCTGACCTGCTGCTGATTCGGAATGCTGCGGGAACTGCACCGCATTGGCCTGGAGCGTCTGCTCAGCCGGCTGGGAATAAACATTTGCACTGCTCATATCCTGATTCACAAAACCGGTATTGCTGACTGCCTGAGCAGTACTCGCTGACTGCAGAGCAGCCGGAATCTGCTGACCGGCAGCCGGTGCGGAAACACTGCCGGCACCGGAAGACGAGTTTGCCATTACAAATTCATCATGAAGCGGATCAACGGCAACTTCATTTGTAGCTTCAAACTCACGGGGAAGATTAAGTTTATCATTACGCTGTGCTGTTTTTGATTCCTGTGCACTGACAACCTGTTCCGGTTCTTCAAAGATAGATGCTATGGACGATATCTTTATCATCTGATTTCTTTCACGAAGAAAAAGAAAATTTGGATTCTCCGAGGATATATGTCCTATAACCTCTTCCTTGTTATCGCCAACAAAGTACTGAATCCGTACACAATTATTATGATACTTTTCTAGAAACATCTTAAAAAACCCAAATCAACAGTCCAAAGCAGTCGTAACGGACGACTTAAAAAGAAGTCTTCGTTACTCAGAAAGAGAGCAATCAAACTGGCAGATGACAGCTCCGTCGTGACCTCAACCGTCAGCAGATTGATTTCCGAAACAAAATGACTCTATTTTAAACATTAAAAGAAAAGAAACAACGACAATGATCAATTTTCCAGCAACAGATTAAAAACAGCACAGGGCCTACGCATGACCATCAGATTTATCTCTCAACTCTTCTGCTGCTTTTTTGAAAAATTTTGATTTTCATGTCGTAATCTCCGCTTTTGGAATCGTCGTCAATCATCTTGTTTCTTCTG
>JAEEOK010000077.1 GCA_016284235.1 Succinivibrionaceae bacterium | reverse complement strand
AGTTCTCATGACTCCCTTTCGTTGACTTGCTTTATTTTTTGCTGTCACCGTCAGAGAATCTTCTTTTTCTCTTGAATCTCTCTTACGGTGCCCACACAGATTGTCTTATTTGTTTTTTTAAAGAACTGTGAGTTACGTCACTCAACGGATGCATATGTTAAACACTTCACTTTCCTTTTGCAAGTGCTTTTTTTAATTTTTTTTGTTACTGTCTACTCTATGAACAATACTGCTCGCTTTATCAAGATCAAGAGATATATCCCTGTCATAAGAGAAGACATCGTCAACATTGCTTGCTGCAATACTTTTAACTTTAGCTGCTGAAGACGAGTAGCCTATTGTTTTTTTCAGAAACTCATCTTCCTTCTCAAATTTTTTTGATTCCGCTTTTCTTTTTCGTTTATCCTCTGATGCTTTAATTTCTTCATCAGTTCTATAAAAGCCGAATATTCTCCAGAACTTTAACCACAGGTATTTTCTTAAGAAATTAATTGAGGCAAGAATCATTATGAAGATGACAGAGAACAACCCAGTATAAAGTCTCAAATCATCATTGCTTAAATCACTCAAGTATGACTCAAAACCTTTTTCTTCTAAAAATTTCATGATTTCAGGCTGGAAAAGAAATCTTGAAACAACAATGGCATTACCAATCAATGTAACTATTATGCCTAATTTAGTCAACTTTGGTACGAACAGCAGTAAAATTCCGCATCCAAAGAGAAAAAAACCAGCTTCTACAAACCCGACATTAACAACATGTGTCAAAGTAACAGCATTGGAATTCTCAGCAAAAAGAACATTGAAAACTATAAATAAATTGAGATATTTGAAATATTTCTTCATTTTTTTACCAAATCGTAAAGGCTTACACGGAATCATAAATCTATCACAGATCCATAAACGATTCTTTTTGCAAACCAAGAACTTAAAAAACGTAACATTTATTACGATACAGGAAATCTACTTACTATTACTCATTGTATCATCAATCTGAGATATATCAGTACAATCCAATATACATTGAATTGTTCTCTCGTACTCTAAAAATATCAGAATTTTATAACACCATACCAATAACAACAAACTATCCTCACAGACAGCTGATAATATATTTTCTTATAGACGCCAGGATACCCGAACATTGCATACCAGATCAGTTCCCTAAATCTGATCTGGAACGAAGCTCTCACACCTGTTCAACCTGTCAGACTTTCTACCCGTTATATGCTCGGTTTAATAGCTGAAGGAATCAAAACAAAAGGACCTGATAAAAGAGATCCAGAATTATGAAACCATGTAGGGTAAGATGTTTAAAAAACAAACAATATTTTTTACAATAGATTGGATATTTATGCCAGGGTCCTGCAAATAGTTTGATAAAAGTCATAAAGTCTAATCAAAGAATTTTATGCTTTTCTAAGGCACGGATATAATGGGACAACAGTGTGTGTGCATTTCGTGCCAAACTATCTGAATCAACAAAATAAAAACAGTAATAATAAGAAGAAGGAAATTTGCTATGGCTGAAAGAATTTTAGTTATAGGAAAAGGAGCTACTCAGCAGTTATCACCAGATATAATGAATCATTTTCAGGAAGTAAAGCTGATTATAAGCGGTGATCAGAGCAGTATGCCTATCCAGGTTGTATCTCAATTGCTTATGTTGCAGCAGCAATGTTCACTTAAAATAGATTTTTTACAGTTACAAGCTGGAAATGATGAAGAATACCATCGCATATTAGCGTTCCAGTTAGGTGTTTTTCTTATGGATCCTGAAAATGAAGTTGCTTTGCTCTCCAATGATCCTTCCATTGACTGTGTTATTGAATATGGTAAAAATCTTGGTTTCAAGATCCAAAGAATGGAAGGAAACGGCTCTGTATCGATGGCATCAATGAAACCTCAGCCAAAGATGCAGCAGGCAATGCCTCAACCTCAACCACAGCCTATGCCACAGGCAGCACCTCAACCGGCAGCTGCTCCTCAACAAGCAGCAGCTCCTCAGCCTAAGAGTACAAACAAGAAGCTTATATCCACTCTTATTGGCGGATCTGTTGGACTTATGGGCGGCGGAAACTAATCTAGTTTTAAAAAAAGCGAAACAATATAAAAAGGTGGCTCTGCCACCTTTTTATATGTAAATTTAGATGAATATACAGTTTTAGTTTTCAATATGTATAATTGCAAAGCGATTTTTTATAAATATACGGAAATCAATGGTACTAATAAAAATTTTGTAAACTGATTAAAAAATACACAAAAAAAACGATAAATACCAACAAACAATAAAAAAGACTGATTCACCTGATAAAAGGTACGCTTTGATTCAAACCTGAGCTTCTAAATAACGTATAATCTAACACGGTTCTATACTCCCCAGAGGTTTATTATGCTATCACTTAGGAATGTTACCGTCGGATATGACAGACACCCTATTATCCATCACATAAATTTATCAGTGAAGCAAGGAGAAATGATAGCAATCATAGGACCAAACGGAGGCGGTAAATCAACCCTGCTGAAATCAATTCTAAATCAACTGATCCCTATGGAAGGAGTTATAGAGAATACTTTCAAAAAAACAGGTTATATACCTCAGCTGTTTAATGTAAACCACTCTTTCCCAGTTTCTGTAGGTTTTTTTGTTAGTTCAGCTCTTATAAGAGAAACAGGACTGTTCAGAACAATCAGCAAAAAACGTATTGAAGAATCACTGTCAGCGGTTAAACTTGACGGTTTTAAAAATAAATATATTTCAACTCTCTCAGGAGGTCAGTTTCAAAGAGCTCAGTTCGCTAGAATCTACCTTCAAAAACCTGATTTATTGCTCCTAGATGAACCTTTTAGTGCAATAGATCAAAAAACGGCTCTAGAACTTATGGATCTACTAAAAGAGTGGAATAAGGAAGGAAAGACGATTATAACAGTAATGCATGATCTAAATATGGTAAGAGAACACTTTCCTTCCACAATTGCTTTGGCTAAAGAAATCATAGCTTATGGAAATACAGAAGAAGTTTTAACAGAAGACGTACTATTGAAGACTTTTTCTTTAAATATGGCTATAAATCCCAATGCCGAAATATGCCATCGAAACTAACAAATGACAGGAATAGCAAACAATTCTAGGTGTTAAAATAACTTACTGCATTTATAATCTCATTTAAATCAATACGATAAATGCTCGACCAGAATGTTTAAGCGTAAATTGATAGAAACAGTGGTTTACTTCACTCAAATAAAGAACTACCTCAGTAGTTGAAAATGAAAGCTTAGGTTGACAACATTCAGTATGTCAGAGAAATCACCACTGAAAAGATTATACAAACTGCAAGAAAGAAAATTTAGCATATTCTAAGTGGCGCTAAAAAGATATGATGTTGACAGTTCGAAAAATGAAAAGATTTTGTACTAACAGATAATTAAAGGATATCAAGTTAATTTCAATGAGTATCAATCGAGGATCGGATAACAGATAAAAGTTAAGTAAGTTTAAATTATTCCAAAATTGGATCCGCGAAAAAAGGTACTGCAAAATTATTTACAAAATATAGGTTCGAAAAATTTTTTAACATTGCTTATGTATGATATTTTTATACAACCGTTTATTGATTACGGTTTTATGTTTAAATCCCTGCTAGGATGTATTCTCATATCACTATGTTCTCCAATGCTAGGACTATTCTTAATTCTCAAAAAAATGAGTCTAACAGGTGACGCTATATCACATGCTATTCTGCCAGGCGTTGCAATAGGATATGCAGTAGCAGGGTTGTCTGCTACCATAATGACCTTAGGCGGTTTCATAGCAGGAAGTCTTGTCATTGTCTTAAGCGGTTTTGTATCAAGATACACAAAGAAGGGAGAAGATAGTTCACTTGCAGTGTTTTATCTAATGTCTCTGGCACTGGGTATTCTTATAATATCCGTAAATGGAAGCAATATTGATCTCTTAAATATTCTCTTTGGATCGCTGCTGACTACTAATGATGAAAGTCTGGCTCTTCTATCTTCGATTAGTTTAATCACATTAGTAACAATGATTGTAATAAGAAGACCCTTTATTATAGATTGTATTGATCCCGAATTTCTTATTCATAACAAAATAAACGGCCACTTCTATCACACGATATTCATGATCCTGGTTGTTCTTAATCTCATTGCAGGTTTTCAAACCATAGGAACACTTATGGCAGTTGGCTTGCTTATTCTTCCGGCAGCAACAATTAGGTTGTGGCTTAATAATATTCTGTACAGTTGTCTTTTAAGTCCACTTATCGTCATAACAGCCTGCTACAGCGGTATAATAGCGTCATTTTATTTCAACTACCCTACAACACCTATCATAATACTAGCATTGGGTTTTTTATACTTGATATCAGTTTTTATAGGAACAAACGGAGGAATATTATGGAAATACATTCGCTTAAAACACCTAGATTCATAACATCAGTTTTGCTAACAGTAGCATTTTTTACTGCATCAGCAGAAATACAAGCACATGAAATCAATATAGTAGCAACAAACACAATTTTGGCCGACATCACAGCACAAATAATAGGTAACCATGCATCGATCTATTCTCTCGCCGGATATGACGAAGAAGTTCATTCCTTCAATCCAAAGCCATCTGATCTAAAAAAATTAAAGGAAGCAGATCTTATCATCACAAATGGTAAAAATCTTGAAGGCTGGATAAACAGGATTGACGATCAGACAAAAGTGATCGAATCTTCAAAAGGAATTAAAGTAATTACTAAAAACGGAGAAATAGATCCTCACGGATGGAACAGCCCGTATAACACACAAGTATACGTTAACAACATTACTTATGCGGCATGTGCTAAAATTCCTGCCCACTGTAACGAATTTAAAGATAACGCAGAACAATACAACAAAAAATTCGAAGAAATCATAACAATTTACAGAAAAAAATTTGATGAACTGCCAAAGGAAAAGAAAAAAGCAATAACTGCCCACGATGCATTCGGTTATCTTGCAAGGGATTTTCAGATTGAATTCATACCTATAAAAGGTGTAAATGAGGAAACAGAAATTTCAGCTCAAATTCTTGCGAATATAATCAAGCAGATCAAAGAAAGCGGAATAAAAGTAATATTCATAGAAAATATATCAAACACGCATTTTGCTGAACAGCTTGTTGAAGAAACTTCAGCAACTATAGGTGGAGAGCTTATTTCAGATTCACTATCAAAGGAAAAATCCATCGATACATACTACAAAATGATCGATTATAACTTAAAAACCATTTATGAAGCTCTAAATTAAAAATTAAAAATTAAAGATAAAAGCTAATGTAAATAAACTGAGACCTAATCATCTAGTTTTAAAGACAGTTTGTCGATAATTTTTTGATAAAAATCCGTAGAAAACAGATTTTCAGAAGCTTCCTTTATTATATTAAGTGCGTTAAGAGAAGTTTTACCTGTTGAACAGATGACTATCTTGTCACCGCACTTTACCCCCATCGTGAGAATCTGCATAAAATCCTTTGCATTAACCAGATTTTTATCATCTTCTTTTCTTATCCAGACAGGACATTTAAACATTCTGGCAATTTTTGTAAAAACTACCGCAGGTCTAGCATGCAGTCCATGCTCATTTAGAATCTCGATAACGATCTCATGCCATTCATCGTTCTTATTGTCAAGATTATTTAATTTTGTAATTCTTTCTCGATCTTCATCTGTTATTTTCAACGGGAGCATTTCAAGATTTTTTAGCAGCGTTTCACGTGAAACATTGCAAAGCAAATCATTATCAAAACTTGCAACTATGGAAAGGGTATTTATTAAGGTGGAGTAAAGCATATCCTTTCCGGCAATGACAGAAAAAACAATTATTCTGGAATCTGATGTTTCTACAATAGCAGGAATTAGCACACTTGAGTATCTGTTGTTCAGAAAACATACATTACAACAAACATTAGTTGAAATAAATAATTGATTAGCTATGCTTTGGGTTTCATGAAATGAATCAGAGTAAAAATTCTTAATTTTATTAATACCTTCGGATAAATCACCTGATTTGAATATTCTTATTTTATTATCAACAAAGGTAATATAATTCTTAACTAAATATTCTCCTCGTATCCAGCAACAAATATCTTCTATACTTCTTTCTTTATTCAGAAAAGAATCACTGCCACAATTAAAAATTATTTCAGAAATTCTTCTTAAATGACGAAAATGAAAAGGAGTAATAGAAACAAAGAATAAAACTATATGAACATTCTGTGAATTTAAAGGTTCGAAATTATCAGAAAAATAGAATATTTTAAAGTCTTTTTTTACAGCAAATTTGCTATATTTACGATTAAGCAAAAGAATTGCAATACCGTCTCCAAGATAAAGGCAATCAAAAACTTCAGAATAATCCTTTATATCAATTTCGTTGATAAGGCAACATCTTCTGAGCTGCTCATACACCGTTTCATATGTCTGACAATTGTTAAGACTTCCACTGATTTTAAATATTTTATTTTTATCCAATTCAAACATGGAAGTCCCCCAAACATTACTCTACAGTCACACTCTTGGCCAAATTTCGAGGCTGATCTACATCAGTACCTTTTAAAACAGCCACATGATATGCCAGCAACTGCAGAGGCACAGTGTAAACTACAGGTGAAATAACATCATCCATCTGCGGCATTGTTACTATATGACAATTTTTATCATTTTCAAAACCCGCTAACCGATCTGCAAAAATGTAGATTTCACCATTACGGGCACGGACAGATTCAATATTGGATTTCAGTTTTTCCAACAGGTCATTCGTAGGAGCTACTATAATAACAGGCATATTTTCATCAATAAGCGCTATTGGACCATGCTTAAGTTCCCCTGCTGCATACGCTTCTGCATGAATATAACTTATTTCCTTCAGTTTAAGAGCCCCCTCCATTGCTATAGGCCATTGAATTCCGCGTCCAAGAAACAGACAACTGCTTTTTTTCTGAAAACGTACAGCCAATTCAGATATCTTTCTATCCATACTCAAAAGTTCTTTAATTTTTTCTGGAAGAGAAAAAATACTGCTTATAAACATCTTTTCGGTTTTCTCATCAATAGTTTTTTTGCATATTCCTATGGAACCGACCAGCAGAAGCAATGCCACAAGTTGTGTAACAAAAGCCTTAGTTGAAGCTACCCCAATTTCAGCACCTGCTCTGGTCATAAAACATAGATCAGATTCTCTTACCAGAGATGAACCTGAAACATTACAGATAGCAAGAGACGCCATATAACCCTGTTTTTTTGACAATCTGAGAGCCTCTAAAGTATCGGCTGTCTCTCCGGACTGGGACAGAGTAACAAGAAGTGTATTAGGATGTGTAACAGATTTTCTATACCTGTACTCTGAAGCTATTTCAACGTTACATGATATTCCAGCATATTCCTCCATCCAGTATCTTGATACAAGACCTGCATGATAAGAAGTTCCACAGGCAACAATCTGAATATGCTCAACTTTTTCAAAAAGTTCTCTTGCATTGACTCCGAAGGCTTCAGGAATAAAATGTGATTTAGTTATCCTCGATTCTATAGTTTTTACAATAGCTTCAGGCTGCTCATATATTTCCTTGAGCATAAAATGAGTAAAGCCTTTTTTATCTGCGGCATCATTTTCTACATCTGATATAACAGATTTTCTCTCAGCAGACTTGCCGTCAATATCGTATATATCAACCTTTCGGCGTGTAATGCAGGCAATATCACCCTCTTCCAGAAATATAAATTTATTAGTTACAGGAAGCAGAGCTAACTGGTCAGAGGCAACAAAATTTTCTCCGATACCAATACCTATAACCAAAGGAGAACCGCATCTGGCAACAACCATTAAATCCGGATCATTCGAATCGATAACAGCGGTACCATACGCTCCCCTAAGTTCCTTAACAGTCTTTTGAACTGCTTCCAGAAGGCTGACTGAAGAACGTCGGTTATAATTTATCAAATGAGCCATTGCCTCTGTATCTGTATCAGAAACAAAATGATATCCCAAACTTGTAAGTTTATCTTTCAACTCCTGGTAATTCTCTATTATTCCGTTGTGAACTATTGCTATAGTTCCTGAAACATGTGGATGAGCATTTACTTCAGAAGGTTTTCCATGTGTAGCCCACCGGGTATGTGCTATACCTACAGATCCAGGCAACGGATTTTTATTTATTTTATCCGCAAGCTCAGATACCTTTCCTACACTTCTAATTCGCTTAAGTTCACCATTTTGAATTACTGCCACACCTGCAGAATCATAACCTCTGTACTCGAGTCTTCTTAAGCCTTCGAGTAAAATTTCAACAACATCACGTTGCGCTACAGCTCCAACTATTCCGCACATATCAAATATATCCTGTTACTTGTTCTTCTTCTGTGGTCTGATCCAGCCGGCAATATGACGCTGAGGAACTCTGGTAATAACCAAATCCTTTTCTCCGACTTTCTTTGTTATGGTAGATCCTGCACCTATGGTTGCACCGTCGCCAATCTCGACTGGAGCCACCAACTGAGTATCAGATCCTATAAAAACGTCATTACCTATTACAGTTTTATGCTTGTTGGCTCCATCATAATTACAGGTTATTGTACCTGCTCCAAAATTAACATTAGAACCTACCTGACTGTCGCCTATATATGTTAAATGTCCGGCCTTGGTCCCATGAGCTATAGTAGATTTTTTAACTTCTACAAAATTACCTACATGAACTTCGTCTTCTAATTCACAGTTCGGTCGCAGATGAGCAAAAGGTCCTATAGTATTTGTTCTGCCTAATTTGGATGATTCCAAAACACTGTAAGGACTGATAACTGAGTTATCTGCTATTTCACAATTACTTATAACGCAGCCTGCTCCGATTTTAACATTATTGCCAATCTTAACGTTACCTTCGAAAATGACATTAATATCAATAACCACATCCGTCCCGCAGGTTAAATTACCTCGCAGATCGAATCGATTAGGATCAATTATGGTAACCCCCTGCTCCATCAGTTTTTCCGCCTGTCTCAGCTGGTATAATCTTTCGAGATTGGCCTGCTGCTTATGATTATTTATACCATACATATCACTCTCTTCCTTGGTGGTATAAGTGGAAACATCTACACCATCCTTAAGAGCAATAGCAAAAATATCAACCAGATAGAATTCCTTCTGATTATTTTTGTTCTCTATCTGATTTATGTAACGTTTGAATATATCAGCCGATCCATAACATATACCGGTGTTAATCTCCCTTATCTTAGTTTCCTCAGGAGAAGCATCCTTCTGTTCAACTATTTTTTCAAATTTTCCATCTCCAGAACGAACAATTCTTCCCAATCCGAAAGGATCCTGAACCTCTGCCGTTAAAACTGTCAGTCCTTTACCTGAATTAGTTTCTATAACTTTGCGAAGTGTTTCCTCACAAACAAAAGGAGTGTCACCATAAAGCACAAGAATATCATCACTGCTGTCTATATTTGGAAGAGCCTGCATAACCGCATGGGCCGTTCCAAGTTGCTCACTCTGACATACAAAAGATAAATCATCTCCCGTAATTCTTTTTTTAATCTGTTCTCCTCCATATCCGTAAATAACAGATATTTTGGATGGTTCAAGTTTTCTTGCAGTATCAATAATGAATTCAATCATAGGTTTTCCTGCTATTTCATGCAGAACCTTAGGTTTATTAGATTTCATTCTTGTACCTTTTCCGGCAGCAAGAATAATAACTTGTAATGTCATAAATAATCCTGTGATAAAATATTCATTAAATTGTCAGAAAAATACCAACTAAAATTTAGCACTATCAGCAATGAAAAAAGATTTATGTTTTTTTTCAGTATATCTGTAAAGGATAAAATGCTACAGGTAACAACTAAATATTAGCATGTTTTGACATCCTCCTCTGCCTAAAGCAGGGGATTCCTACCAGTTCCCGCAGCAAGCTGCAGGCTACTCTCGGCGGGTTCTTGCTGCTGACCGACAAAACGGTTCACTTCACAAGCTCTACGGCTATGCCCTAGCCTGATTTGCTGTCATAGAGAAAGCCGAAGTCTATCTCTGTTAGCAAGAAAGATTAGAGCTAATCTATGCCTTATATCAATTCCCTAAAGGACGTGGTTTTACGGCACGATCAGATAAATCATCGTAAATTCTAATCACAATACATACATCAATTATAACAAAGATGATTTAAGCAGAACTGTCTCTTCTATGAAAATTAGATAATAATCATCAAAAAAAAAGGCACATTATCAAATGATAACGTACCTTTCTGATTTGAAGTGAAGTAAAAATTATCGTCTGCCTTTTGTAAGTTCTACTACTTTCAACTGAGCTAAAGCCTTGGAAAGTTCAATAATAGCTGACGCATAATCAACATCATCCGCCTTGGACTCAATGCGCTCCCTGGCAGCTTTGACAGCTTCCTCAGCTTTAACTGTATCAATCTCCTCTGCTCGAATAGCTGTATCAGCAAGAACAGTAACGCGGGTAGGCTGAATTTCTAAAATTCCTCCAGACAGATACATTACCTCGTCCTTTCCTTCCAGCGTAGTAAAAGCAACACGTCCTGGTTTTATCATTGTCAGCAGAGGTGTATGACCATGTCTGATACCCAGCTGACCCTCTACACCTGTTATATGCATAGTCCTAACATAACCGGAGAAAAGTTCCTTTTCGGCACTAACGATATCAAGCTTAAACTGCATGAATTCTTCAGCCATAAGTTTTACTCCAAATTATTTAGAAAGTGTTTTAGCTTTTTCAACAACTTCTTCGATGGAACCAACCATATAAAACGCCTGTTCAGGAAGATCATCGTACATTCCGTCAATAATTCCTCTAAATCCTCTTATTGTTTCTTTAAGAGGAACATATTTTCCTGGCTTACCTGTGAAAACTTCCGCAACGCTGAACGGCTGAGAAAGGAATCTCTCAATCTTTCGAGCTCTGGCAACTGTGAGTTTATCAGCTTCAGAAAGTTCATCCATACCGAGAATAGCTATAATATCTTTAAGTTCCTTATAGCGCTGAAGAACGGACTGAACATCTCGTGCAGTCTGATAATGCTCCTGACCAACGACCTGCGGATCCAACTGGCGGGAGGTAGAATCGAGCGGATCGACAGCAGGATAAATACCAAGTGATGCAATCTGTCTAGAAAGAACGATTGTAGCATCAAGGTGAGCAAAAGTTGTTGCCGGACTAGGATCAGTAAGGTCATCAGCAGGCACATAGACAGCCTGTATAGATGTTATGGATCCTTTTTTGGTAGATGCTATTCTCTCCTGAAGTGCACCCATTTCCTCGGCAAGAGTCGGCTGATAACCTACTGCAGAAGGAACTCGTCCCAGAAGTGCTGAAACCTCTGTACCAGCCAGTGTGTATCGGTAGATATTATCGATAAACAGAAGAACATCCTTACCTTCATCTCTGAATTTTTCGGCAATGGTAAGTCCTGTCAGGGCGACACGAAGTCTGTTTCCAGGGGGTTCATTCATCTGTCCGTATACCATTGATACCTTGTCAAGAACCTTTGACTCCTTCATTTCATAATAGAAATCATTACCTTCACGGGTTCTCTCACCGACACCTGTAAATACAGAGAGACCTGAATGTGCCTTGGCAATATTATTGATGAGTTCCATCATGTTAACAGTCTTGCCAACACCGGCACCGCCGAATAATCCAACCTTGCCGCCTTTAGCAAACGGGCAGATTAAATCAATAACCTTGATACCGGTTTCTAGCAATTCAGTAGTATTGGACTGTTCTTCATAAGAAGGTGCCGCGCGATGAATTTCCCACTTTTCCTTCTCGCCTATAGGACCTTGCTCATCAACAGGAGTTCCCAAAACATTCATTATACGTCCAAGGGTTTCCTTTCCGACCGGAACCTTGATTCCTGCTTCTGTATCAGCAACTTCGTCTCCGCGACGAAGACCATCTGAAGTACCCATGGTAATACAACGTACAACACCGCCACCAATCTGCTGCTGAACCTCAAGAACAAGTCCCTCGGTAGGACCTTCTGAAATCACCTTAAGAGCGTTGTAGACCTTTGGAACCTCATTTTCCTTGAATTCTACGTCCACTACCGCACCGATAATCTGGACAATAACACCTTTTTTCATATAACGTTCCTTAATTAAACCGCAGCAGCACCTGAAACTATTTCAGTAAGTTCCTGAGTTATGCTGAATTGACGTGCCTTATTGTAAACAAGCTGCAAATCACTGACCAAAGCCTCAGCATTGTCCGTAGCCGATTTCATGGCCATCATTCGAGCCGCCTGTTCGCTGGCAAGATTTTCAACAACCGCCTGATAAACCTGTGATTCAATATATCTTTTAAGAATTGTATCAAACAAAGCCTTAGGATCAGGCTCATATATATAATCCCAGTTTCCTTTTTCCTCTTTCTCATCACGCTTTGGCAATGGTAACAGCTGTCTTATCTTCGGGCGCTGGGACATTGTATTTACAAATTCATTGTAAACTATAAACAGCTTATCAATTTTTCCACTGTCAAACGCTTCAAGCATAACCCTTACAGTACCTATAAGCTGATCTACTGAAGGTTTATCTCCCATACCAGAAGCATGTGCAAGAACATTACAACCAAGATTAGCAAAAAAATTACATGCCTTCGCACCTACGAGAGCCATGAATATATCAATATTCTGATCCCTGTGCTCTTTCATGCAGTTCAGAACCTGTTTGAACTGATTTATATTCAATCCACCGCACAATCCGCGATCAGTTGAAATAATAAGATAACCTACAGCCTTAACATCTCTTTCCTTCAGATAAGGATGATCATAGTTTGTGCCGCTCGATGCTATGTTATGAATAACGCGACGCATCATATGAGCATACGGATAGGCGGCGGCTTTTCTGTCCTGAGTTTTCTTCATTTTCGATGCCGCAACCATCTGCATGGCACTAGTTATCTTCTGCGTATTTTTAACACTCGATATCTTAGTACGAATTTCCTTTGCACTAGCCATTACACATTCCTCTGCTGACCGTTAGTTAGTCTTTGCAAAATCATCCATTATTGAAGCAAGTTTTGCAGAAATTTCATCAGAGAACTGCCCTCTTTCATTAACTTCCTTCATAAAATCCGCATAACTTGAGTTTGCAAAAGATAGCAGACTGGTTTCGTATTCTCCAACCTTGTCAAACTCGACATTATCCAGATATCCCTTATCCACGGCAAAGAGAATCAAAGACTGCTCGGCAACGGTAAGAGGAGAATACTGTTTCTGCTTCATGAGTTCAGTAACCTTCTGACCATGACTCAGCTGAGCCTTTGTAGCACTGTCAAGATCCGAGGAAAACTGAGAAAATGCCGCAAGTTCGCGATACTGAGCCAAAGCAGTACGGATTCCTCCAGAAAGTTTCTTCATGATTTTGGTCTGTGCAGCACCACCTACGCGGGACACGGATATGCCGGGATCAACAGCGGGACGGAGACCTGAATTAAAGGCCTGGGTGGTCAAAAATATCTGACCGTCTGTTATTGATATAACATTCGTAGGAATAAACGCAGAAACGTCACCTGCCTGTGTTTCTATTATCGGCAGTGCAGTCAGAGATCCGGTTTTTCCCTTAACTTTTCCACCTGTAACACGTTCTACATAACTCTCATTTACGCGGGCCGCTCTTTCAAGAAGTCTTGAATGCAGATAGAAAACATCACCAGGAAAAGCCTCGCGTCCAGGCGGACGGCGGAGAAGAAGAGAAATCTGTCTGTATGCCACTGCATGCTTTGACAAATCATCATAAACTATCAGAGCATCTTCTCCGTTATCACGGAAAAATTCTCCCATTGCACATCCTGCATACGGAGCAAGATACTGAAGAGACGCTGATTCTGAAGCTGAAGCAACAACAACTATAGTATTGGAAAGAGCTCCGTGCTCTTCAAGCTTTCTTACAACATTGGCGATAGTAGAAGCCTTCTGACCTATAGCAACGTAAACGCATTTAACCCCGGCATCCTTCTGATTGATAATAGTATCAATAGCAAGTGCAGTCTTACCAACCTGTCTATCACCTATTATAAGTTCACGCTGACCTCTTCCGATAGGAATCATGGAGTCAACTGACTTATAACCAGTCTGAATAGGCTGAGAAACAGACTGTCTGTCAATAACGCCAGGAGCAATTACTTCAACCGGAGCGAACTGAGATGTTTCAATAGGACCTTTGCCATCTATAGGCTGACCCAGAGTATTGACAACTCTTCCCAGAAGTTCTCTGCCGACAGGAACCTGAAGGATTTTTCCGGTACAGCTTACCTGCTCACCTTCAGTAATATCATCACTTGGACCCATGACTATAGCGCCTACGTAGTCACGTTCAAGGTTAAGAGCCAAACCGTAGCGACCACCAGATATCTGGATCATTTCTCCAGACATAACGTCAGTCAGGCCGCTGATCCTCAGAATACCGTCCGATACCGAAACAATGGTTCCAACATTCTTCGCTTTTGAAACTACATTGAACTGCTCAATTCTCTCCTTAATGAGACTAGCAATTTCTGTGGAATTTAATTGCAGTTTTTTTATTTGCATATCTATTCCTTAAATTAAGACTTTAAAACTTCGGCAAGTTCATCAATGCGACTGCGTATGCTAGCATCAATAACTTCTTTTGGAGTTTCAATTACAACTCCACCTAAAATGTCAGGGTCGATTGTATTTAAAATTTCTACACTGCACTGATATTTATCCTCAAGAAACTTTTTGATTTTCTCTAATTCGACTTTCGACAGTTTCTCTACAGATTTTACATTAGCCTGCAGTTTTCTTTCATCCTCATCCTTGAGTCTTTTAAATTCCTCAAGTATATCCGGAATAACCACCAATCTTCCGTTTTCAATAATCTGTTTCAGAAAATTCAATACGTACCCGTCTATGTAACCGTCGGTTAAACTTGTTAGTATTTTAATCACCGACTCGTTAGAACTGGAGGACTCTATCAAATTCATCACATCATCATTGGAAACAACTTCCTTTAAAAAGGAAATCATAGACAACCAATCCCCTACCGCATTATGTTCTTTTGCAAAATCAAATGCAGCTTTGGCATAAGGTCTGGCTACAGTCACATAATCTGACATTTTAAAACCTTCTTGTCATCAACTAGCGCTTGCTGCCTACTAAATCATCGATAATGCCCGCAGTAGTTGACGCATCAATATTCTTTTTAATAATTTTTTCTGCACCGCGTACTGCCAGTTCAGCAACTTCCTTTCTCAGTTTTTCTCTGATGCGGTTGGCTTCGGCTTCAGCCTCCTCCTTCGCATGTTCGATAATTTTGAGTCTTTCTTCATTCGCAGCTGACTTTGCATCATCTATAATTTTAGCTTGACGTTTATTAGCCTGCTCAATAAGTTCGGCAACCTCTTTTTTAGTCGCCTTTATCTGCTCAGCAGCATTGTTGCGGGCTACTTCGAGACTCTTCCTGCCTCTCTCTGCGGCCTGCAGACCTTCATCAATATCTTTCTGACGGTTTTCAATACTGGAAATAATAGGAGGCCAAATAAATTTTAAGCACAGCCAGACAAATAAAATAAATTCTAATGTTTGTCCAACAAAAGTCCAATTTAATTCCATTTGATAATCTCTTATAAAAAATTATAGTATGCAGAAACTTATTATGACGGGAACACACCTAACACAATAAGAATTCCGAACACCAAACTAATCATAGGAACAGCATCCGTAAGACCTGCACCGAGGAAGAATTTTGAAGTGAGAGACTTATCAAGATCTGGCTGACGAGCATAACCTTCTAAAAAACGACCGGAAAGTACACCAAGACCGATAGCAGCACCTAGAGCACCAAGACCCATCATCAGACCTGCACCAATCATGTTTAAACCAATAACATCGCTGACAACTTCGTTCATTTAAAACTCCTAAAAATAATATCTAAACTCAATTTTATGATTTTTCTTCTTCGTCCGCAGAGGCTGCAGCCAGATAGACAACCGTAAGCATCATAAAAATGAAAGCCTGTAAACAAATAATCAGTATATGGAAGAGAGCCCAAGGTACACTCAGGAAAGGCTGTAAAGCAAAAGTATACGCTGTGTTAAACAGGGCAATCATTATAAAAATCATCTCACCTGCAAACATATTACCAAACAGACGCAAACCTAGCGATAAAGGTTTGGACAGCAGTGAAATAGACTCCAAAACAAAATTAAACGGTATAAAAACAGGATGATTGAAAGGATGGAGCGTCATTTCCTTGATAAAGCCCTTCAGACCCTTGCGGGTGAAAGTGAACCAGAATATCAGAACAAACACACTCAGTGCCATTGACATAGTGATATTGACATCCGCAGTAGGAAGAACCCTAAAATAAGGAACACCTATAAAACCAGCAAGAGCCGGAACCCAGTCCACAGGAATAAGATCCATAGTATTCATCAAAAGGATCCACACAAAAGATGTAATAGCCACAGGGGCTACCAGTCTGCTCCTTCTTGTGTAGATTGACTTTACGTTTCCATCAACGAAAAGAACAACCATTTCAATAAATGTCTGAAGTCTACCCGGCTTACCGTTTGTTGTAAATTTTTTAGACACTCTGGCAAAAATCAAGAAGAATACCAGTCCGAGTACAAACGATACCAGAAGAGAATCAACATTTACAGTGTAGGGATTTACCAGGTGACTTTCCTCTTTCTTCACTGTATGAACAGCTTCACATTTATTGAAAGTAAGAATGTCTGTTAAATAGCATTTTGATCCGTCATGCTTCTGAGCATGAACTACAGAACCATCGCGAACATCAACCTGAAAAAAGTTAAGGTGATGACCGATGTACTGTTGAGCACTGCCTTCAGTACTGTGATTTTCAGTCTGAGTTTCAGTATTAGCCATATAAAAAAACCCTGTATTGCAAACAATGAGTCATAAAATATCCGAAAATATGCATCCGGATTTATTCTCAATAATCTTTGTTATTATCACATCAAACAGATCTTTTAGTTCGGCAGCAGCAGAAAAATCCAAAAGGATGTAACAATACAAATCTTTTTTCTTCGTAAAGGTCCTCTATTTCTCAGAATCGTCAGACCTTTTAACCGATTCATCCATTATAACCAAAGATCCCTGCCCTGATTTTCTGTATCCGGCAGAAATGAAAGGAATAAAACTGCTGATAACAACTGCAACAACAAATGCAAGTGCGGCATATCTTAAATCCAAACTGAAGTGACGATGAATATAAACAAAATAACTTACAGTCAGTACTACCTTCAAGATAAAACCGAACACGGTTCTCGCAACAAAAGTCTGAGCACTATCCTTTTCAAAAAATCTCAAACAAGAAACATAATAAACCGTGAAAACGATACAGTAACCCAAAACCCCAGACAACATAGAGATAAACTGACTAATGGAAGTAAAACAGGATAAAAAACCTGACAGAAGAACTACTACCAAAACAGTGTACAACTCATAAATCAAATAATTCTTGAGCATAAGAGTTCTGCACAGTCTACACCATATCAAAAAGCGTCACTTTGTTCTATGTCATATTTTAAGCACTTTCTCATTTATTTTCAAAGTAACGCAGACCAAATATAAAGTTATAATTAAATAAAAATGATAAAAAAGTAAAAAAAATATAGAAAATTAATTAAATTTCCTGTTTTTCCTTATTAAAAAAACTCATTAATTTTTCCAGTTCTTCATCATTCTTGTATGACATTACAAGTTTTCCTGTTCCGTTAGTGCTGGGCACCAGCTGAACCTTTGCGCATCCTATTCTTTCCTTGATCTTGTTTTCCCATTCAATAAGGTTTTGATCTTTGACATATTTGCTTTTCTCTGCCAATCCTTCCTCCTGCTGCTTCAGGAGCTTATTGACATAAACCTCTGTTTCACGCACACTCATCCCTTTTTTAGAGATATATTCAGCTGCCTTAAACTGAAGTTCAGGATCTGCTATACCCAATAAAGCTCTGGCATGCCCCATGTCCAGTGAACCTTCCGTCACAAGTTTTTTGACAGGAGATGAAAGAGAACTGAGACGGAGAAGATTGGTTACCTGAGATCTCGATTTACCTATCATCTCACCAATCTGCTCATGAGTTATGGACAACTCCTGTGAAAGCCTCTGCAGTGCCTCGGACTCCTCTATTACATTCAGATTCTGTCGCTGCATGTTTTCTATAATTGCTATAGCCATTGCACTTCTGTCATCAGCACTCATAACTATAGCAGGCACACTTTCAAGTCCGACCTTTATAGCTGCCCGCCATCTTCTCTCACCCGCAAGTATTTCAAACTTTGAATCAGGAGTTTTTCTTACAACTATAGGCTGAATAATGCCCTGCTGTTTTATAGAAGCAGCCAGTTCATCCAGTGATTCCTGATCCATGGATCTGCGGGGTTGGTACTTTCCTGCTACTAATGTCCCTATAGGAAGTCTTACAAGAGAATCATCCTTGATACTTTCAGAGTTTATCAGTTTAACATTAGTCTGTTCTTCGTTTGGTAAAGGATCGTTTTGTCCGGCCCTGGAAAGAAGGGCATCAAGACCCATACCTAATTTACCAGCCATTTCTATAAATCTCCCGTGATTAGCAGCCGATCGCTCGATATTCTAAATCAATGCAGTCAGCGGTACTCTAATATCCCTTAAAACATTGCAGTCAAGTTAATACTTGCAGTCTGCTGGAATCCAAACAGGCAAACAGATCCAGCATGAACTACAGTTACTTTTCTCTAGTATAGCACTTTTTGAGTTTTCTAAAGAATTACGTATCCACCGTAACTTCGGACAAGATCTGTTAGAATCTGATGCAGTGCTAAATTATGTTCATAAATATATAAAAGCATGAATAAAAAAGATCCAATCTAGATCGGATCTTTTGAAAAATTGACTAAAATCAATTTTTAAGCACTGGCCTGTTCTCGTTCCTCGCGTTTGAGAATTTCTCCCGCCAATGCAAGATAAGCCTTTGAACCAAGAGATTTTTTGTCGTAGTAATAAGCAGGTTTACCGAAACTTGGAGCTTCTGCTAGCTTCACATTTCTTGGTATAACTGTTCTGTAAAGCTTATCTCCGAAATAAGTTCTCAGTTGATTCGACACTTCAGAACCGAGCTTGTTGCGATTGTCATACATAGTTCTTAAAATTCCGTCTATTTTAAGTCTCGGATTAACTGCCTGAGATAGTTTGCCAATAATGGATATAAGATCTGTCAGACCTTCTAAAGCAAAGAATTCACACTGCATCGGAACAATTACAGAATCAGCAGCACACATTCCGTTAACAGTAAGCAGATTGAGAGAAGGAGGACAGTCAATGAAGATGTAGTCGTATTCGTTCTTAACCTGAGAAAGTGCATTATTCAATATCTGTTCACGCGCAATCTCATTAATCAAAGTTACCTCGCATGAAGCAACATCACCGTTGGAAGGAAGCAGATCATACCCTCCGCTGGTGTTCTCTTTTTTAATAATGACTTCCTTTACGGGCATTTTGTCCGTCAGTACATTCTGAATGGTGTAGGGAAGATCAAATTTATCTACACCGGATGCAGTAGTGGCATTACCCTGAGGATCAAGATCAACCAAAAGAACAGCCTTATTAACGGCTGCAATTGAAGCTGCCAGATTAACACAGGTTGTAGTTTTACCTACACCGCCCTTCTGATTAGAAATAACTATTACTTTACCCAAAATTACCACCTAAACTGGTTTCTTGAAAAGTTCTTTATCGTCAGTTGCAGAAATAAACAGATCTGCAATTGTTAATTTTATCACAAATTTCATTAGGCTTTGAATATAATCAGATGTCTTTTAGCGTTGCATCCGGGAACTGTCAGTTCTTTTACAGAAATTATTTTATCATTTAACGCTTCTGTTTCATTCGGATTTAACTGTCCCTTCATTGCATAAAACAGAGTTTCCTGATCAGCAATGGACGCACACAGGTTCGAAAAATCTGTAAGGGAGGCAAATGCTCTTGATATTATCCCGTCAAAATGCTCACTTCTGAGTTCTTCAACACGGGAATTGACTATTTCTACATTTGTCAGATTAAGTTCCATTGCTGCCTGAAGCTGAAAAACAGATCGCTTGGATCTGGAATCTATAAGTGTAAACTTTTTTGATTCATAAAGAATGGCTAAAGGGATCCCTGGAAGACCGGGACCTGATCCGACATCGGCAAAATTTGTTCCCGACAGATACTTCCCGATAACCAAACTGTCCATGATGTGACGTGATATCATATCCATAGGATCTCTTACTGATGTGAGATTGTAGGCTTTGTTCCATTTGTTCAATAAATTAACGTAGGCAACAAATCTGTCTATTTTGCTGTTGTCAGCTTCTATTTCTGCTGACAGCAGATAATTTCTTAAAAGTTTTTCCATTAAGATCGTTTTCCCAGTATCCCTTTTTTCTTCATGTAGACCAGAATCATAGATATGGCAGCAGGGGTTACACCTGAAATTCTAATGGCTTTTCCTATTGTTTCAGGTTTATGCTGATTTAATTTTGAAACTACCTCGTTAGAAAGACCAGGTACTTCCCGGTAGTCAATATTTTCCGGAAGGATCGTGTTCTCATTCTTTTTGTTTCGTTCTATATCTTCCAGCTCGTGTTTGATGTAGCCGGCGTACTTAATTTGATCCTCGATCTGTCTTTTTGCCTGAGGCATTATGTCACTTTCATCGAAATCAAGAATTTTGTTCAGCAGCGAGTAGTTCATTTCAGGTCTGCAAAGTATTTCGCTTAATGTGTTAGCCTTAGTGATTGGGCTCTTTAAATGAGGATTGAGTTTTTCACTTTCAGCTGAACCTGGACCAATGTGAATGCTCTGCAGTCTTTGTTTTTCTTTTTCTATCTGTTCCTGTTTCTGGCAGAAAAATTTCCATCTTTCTTCAGAAATCATGTTGAATTCTCTGGCTTTTGGAGTAAGTCTTTCATCAGCATTGTCTTCCCGGAGCAGAAGTCTGTACTCAGCTCTTGAAGTAAACATTCGGTATGGTTCTTTTGTTCCCAGTGTAGTCAGATCATCCATAAGAACGCCGACGTACGCTTCATTTCTTTTAGGGCACCAGCCTTCTTTGTTCTGTACCCTCAATGCTGCATTTATACCAGCTAGAAGACCCTGTGCCGCAGCTTCTTCATATCCGGTAGTTCCGTTAATCTGACCCGCAAAGAAAAGATTGCTAATGCAGCGGTTTTCCATATTTGATTTCAGTTCTGTAGGATCAAAGAAATCGTACTCTATTGCGTAAGCAGGTTTCATTATTACTGCTTTTTCCAGTCCCTTCATTGAATGAATGAAATCTACCTGAACATCATATGGCAGTGAGGTTGAAATGCCGTTAGGATAGTATTCATATGTGTTTGCGCCTTCCGGTTCCAGATAAATCTGATGTGAGGTTTTATCCGGATATCTCATTATTTTGTCTTCTATCGAAGGGCAGTATCTTGGTCCGATGCTATGGATAACACCTGAATATAATGGACTTCTATCAAGATTGTTTCTTATGATGTCGTGTGTTTTTTCGTTGGTTGCTGTTATGTAGCACGGCATTTGTTCAGGATGATCTTCAGTTTTTCCCATAAAACTGAAAACCGGTACCGGAGTATCTGAGAACTGCTGATCCAGAATTGAAAAGTTTATAGATCTTTTATCGAGTCTTGCCGGAGTTCCTGTTTTAAGTCTTCCCATTTTCAGTCCAAGATCTTTCAGTCTGTCAGAAAGTCTGATGGAAGACGGATCACCTGCTCTTCCTCCTGAATAGTGATTAAGGCCTATATGGATAATTCCGTTGAGAAAGGTTCCTGAGCAGAGAACTACAGCTTTTGCTTTAAATTTTATTTCAGCCTGAGTTACTACACCAGTTACTGTATAGTTTTCTACGATCAGATCAGTTACTGCCTGCTGAAAGATCTGCAGATTAGGATAGCCTTCAAGCATCATCTGCACTACCTGTCTGTAGAGTCGCTTATCTGCCTGGGCTCTGGTTGCTCTTACAGCCGGACCCTTAGAGGAATTTAAGGTTCTGAACTGTATTCCTGCATGATCAATTGCAGTTGCAATAATGCCTCCCATTGCGTCGATTTCTCTTACAAGATGTCCCTTGCCAATTCCACCTATAGCCGGATTGCAGGACATTTGTCCGATGGAATCTATGTTATGGGTTATGAGCAGTGTTCTCATTCCCATTCTTGCTGATGCTGCAGCTGCTTCAATGCCTGCATGACCGGCTCCGATCACTATGATGTCAAAACTGTCGTTGTAGTTCATGATTTTTTGCTTACCATGTGTACGTTTGAATCCGCTTTCTTTTCTTATTTTTATTATTAATTTAAATTAATTTGTTATTGTTACTATTAGAGCGTGCAGATCTGTTAAAGGATCTGATCACTTTAGAACTGATCTGTATTTTTTGAGATCATAAAATCCGTCAATAGCTATAGATCAGATCATAGAACAAAATGTTAATAAAATCTGCGTTTTTTCGATCCCGGAAAACTATTATCAATGTTTTTACAGGATTAATCTGTAGTTTTCACGTATTATTCAGATCATTGTGTTAATAGATCTGTTGATCTATTGATACATATATAAAAAACCACCAATCAGATCTGATTAGTGGTCGGTTGTGCAAGTTTTTTTGACATCCTCCTCTGCCTAAAGGCAGGGGATTCCTACCAGTTCCCGCAGCAAGCTGTAGGCGACTCTCGGTGGGTTCCTGCTGCTGACCGACAATACGGTTCACTTCACAAGCTCTACGGCTATGCCCTAGCCTGATTTGCCGTCATTGAGAAAGCCGAAGTCCATCTCTGTTAGCAAGAAAGATCATACCTAATTTTATGCACTATATCCCCGCCATAAAGGACGTGGTTTTACGGCACGATCAGATAAATCTTACTTAATTCGTTTCTTGAAATCGTTTGTTCTTGTGTCTATTTCAATTTTGTCTCCGGTTTCAACAAAATCTGCTACTGTGATTTCATAACCGGTTCCGGCAAGTCTTGCAGGCTTTGTAACTCTGCCTGATGTATCACCGCGTACTGAAGGTTCTGTATATTCAACTTCGCGGACAATGGTGATAGGCAGTTCTACAGATATGGCGCGACCGTTATAAAATGTTACGGTGCAGATATCTTCCATGCCGTCAACAATGTAGTTGATAGCATCACCGAGATTTTCCTTTTCCACTTCATACTGGTTGTATTCTGTGTCCATGAATACGTACATTGGATCACTATAGTATGAATATGTGCATTCCTTCTTCTCTAGGATAATGTCTTCGATTTTGTCATCAGCCTTGAAAACCATTTCAGTACCAGTACCGGTAAGAAGGTTCTTCAGTTTCATTTTACATACAGCTGCATTACGTCCAGATTTGTTGAACTCGCTTTTCTGAACAATCATTGGATCCTTGCCAACCATAATAACGTTGCCGGCACGGACTTCTTGTGCGATTTTCATATAAATTTTCTCTTAATCTAATACGGAATAAACAAAAATTCTGCCGATGCGCAGAATTTACAGATTGGTTCTGGTGCTAACCATTGTGGCAATTATACGATTTTTAATGATTTTCGGCAAATTCGATTAGATTTTCTGTTAAAGATCCCCTGTTTATCAATGAGTTACGCCACTTTATTATAGGTTGACTGATTGTTGATAACCCGTACAGAATCTGTTTAAAATACTGTTGAAGAGTTGTTAAATCTTCATTATTGAATCCTCTTGAAAGTTCTATGTATGCATTTTTAATATTGACAGGAAATTCGGAGGTGTATTTTTTTATGAAAGCATCAAGTTTTACCATGTGATATTGCTCATCTTGAGGATAGATATTCCATATGAATGGTTTTGCTGCCAGTTGGGCTCTTATAAATGAATCCTCTCCTCTTACAAAGTTGAGATCACACCGGCGGAGAATTTCATCGTAGTCATTTTGAGACAGCATTGGAATTGTCAGTATCTTTGATTCTGATGCGGTGTTGTATAATTTTACTGTTCTGTTGCATATATTGAAGGTTTCATAAAGCGACATATCCGCTCCATGTTTTTCTAGTATGAATTTAAGCAGCAGTCCTTCAGGAACAATAAATACGGGGCAGAGATCATAATTGAATTTGTACCTGCATATAGTTTCTGCCATTACTTTGTTTTCATATGTAAATGCGCTGAATATCAGTGGTTTTGACTGCACATTTCCTGTGACCTTTTCTATTGTTTCAAAAAGCCTGTCTACAAAAACTGAGTATTTGTATTCATCTGTTCTGATTGAAACCTCGAAATTTATACCACCTGTTTTATCTGTGAATCCGGGAAAGAAAAAGTATTTATTATGTCCGCGATCCATTGAACAGAGTCCGTGACAGTCATCGACCCAGTCTTCAGCTGTAAGATATTCGACATTTATCCAAAGACAGTTATCTGTCATCATGGATACATACCGGTCGGGTATGTTACATGCAAACATTTCAATTAACACATCTGCTTCTGTTTCAAAGCAGGTTTGTTCATCCCATTTAATAACAGTTACGGAATTACTGTATTTCTGGGTATCTGCATCCGGTTTAATCGATTCTTCTAACATGCTTAATACTTCGATTTTGTCGAGAAAAAGTTTCACTTTTTTTCCCTTGCCTTCGAGTTCTTTTACAATTCTCCATGTAACTCCTATATCACCGAAATTATCGACAACAGTACAGAATATATTCCAGTTTTCCCTGCGTGACGGCATTTCTCCCTCCATACCATCATGTTTCTGTTAAAAAAAGTTCACAAAGTCAGATTATACTAGTTTCTGTTGCTGCTTTTTCTGTTAAAAAAGTGTCAGTTGTTAGTTTAATGCTTCTTAACAAAATTTTTTTTGATAAAATGATTTTGTTATTTTTAGAGGTTTATTGGTTTTTATCATGAAAAGATCGCCCGAGATAATACCGGAGCATGTTGAGATTTGTCCGTACTGCGATACGATTATGAAGGTTCCGGAACTTGGTGAGGGCGATCGTTTTACATGTGATGTATGCGGATCTTCTATAACGCATCTTGCTCACAAACCTGTCATTAAGCCGTTTGTCTATTCTTTAGTCTCTATATTCCTTTTTGTTTGCGTTGAGATCATGCCGTTTATGAAGATAAGTATGGGCGGTAATATGATTGAGATGAACATAAGGGAGGCTGCAACTTCGATCATCAATGATGAATACAGATTTCTGGGAATTTTCATATACTGCTGCATGCAGCTTTTCCCTCTTGTATGTCTTCTCATAGTAGGATTTATCTACGGTTTTTTTCTGTGTCATAAATACCCTCCGTTTCTTCGCCCTCTCGCACGTCTGTTCTTCAAACTTAAGGAATGGAGCATGATCGAAGTTTTTCTTGTTGCCACACTGGTGAGCATGGTTAAACTCATCTCTATGGTTGATATGTCCCTTCAGGGTGGATTCTTCTGCTTTTGTCTATTCATATTTTTTTATGTGGTGGTCATATCCTCTGTTGATCAGTGGTTTGTATGGAACAGACTGGTGCGTCTTGACCGGTTTATGAATTTTTCGTATCTGGCCGGTCAAAGGGCTTACAGGGAGAATCTGATCCGATGCGAGACCTGTGAAGCTATTAACAGTAAGAGAAGTGACAGATGCCTTTGCTGCGGTCACAGAATAGAACAGCGCAAGAAGCATTCCCAGCAGAAATGTCTTGCTTTTCTTATTGCAGCAATGGTTATGTACATACCGGCTAATACGATGCCTATTATGATTACCGAGTACATGGGTAATGCATCGGAGTCGACTATTCTTGACGGTGTTATATATATGTGGGAAACAGGATCATATCCTGTAGCTGTGATAATATTTGTTGCCAGTGTATTTGTTCCAGTTGTGAAAATAGCGATACTCCTGAGTCTGTGGATGTGCATTCAGTTTAACAGATTCAGAAGTACCAAATATAAAACAAGACTTTATCATATGACTGAGTTTATAGGAAAATGGTCTATGGTGGATGTTTTCGTGGTTGCAATCCTCACTGCTCTTATTCATATGGGATCGTTGATGTCTATCTATCCCGGAACTGCGTCTCTGTCTTTTTGTGCGGTTGTCATTCTAACAATGCTGTCAGCCAACAGTTTTGATTCAAGGTATTTGTGGGAAAATACTGATAGCGGATCTTTGGATACGGGTGAACAAAAATGATATCGCAGTCTTTTTGTCTAAAATGTTCAATTTGAGATGAGAATTTAACGTGTTGTCTAAAAATAAGCTGAAAAATGTTTCATCAATTTGGATTGTTCCATTTGTTGCTGTTTTTATCGGACTTTTTCTTTTGTATCAGCATTTTTCTTCTATTGGAGAAACCATTTATCTTTATGCTGACAGTGCTGACAGTATAGTAGCGGGAAAAACTGAAATAAAATATCACAGTGTTACAGTGGGAAAGGTTGTCAAAGTTTCGCTTTCTAACGATCTCAACAAGGTTGTGCTTAAAGCTGTGATGAACAGTGAGGCTGACAGACTTTTGGTAGAAGATACAAAACTTTCTCTTGTTAAGCCTCGAATAAATTCACAGGGTGTAAGCGGTTTGAGTACGCTTATCTCAGGTGTATTTATAGAGCTGTATCCTGGAAAAAGTTCTGTCAGAAAGAATAAATATGATCTGGTTGATGAGATTATTACCATAGGCAGCCAGACAAAGGGTATGTACGTAAATTTGAATGATCTGTCCGACAAGAGCAATTCACTTGTCGGCGAACCTATAACATATCACGGCTATCAGGTCGGCGTTATAGTGGAGTCAAATTTCTCTCTGAAATCAAGACGCATGGAGCACAAGGGTTTTATATATAGTCCCTACGATTCACTAGTTACAGAAAATTCAAAGTTCTGGTACTCATCCGCTTTGGATATGAGTTTTGGACCGAGCGGTCTTGATATAAAGGTTGCGTCCGTTGAAAACTTTATCAACGGCGGTGTTAGTTTTGACGTTCCGAAGGATATGCCGCTGGGAAAAATTTCACAAAACGAATCTGTTTTTCCTCTTTTCGGCAGAATGACAGATATTAACGTCAAAAAATACGATGAGTTTGTTGAATATGTTCTTCTTCTTGATGGAAATTCCAAAACACTTGAGGCAGGTACCAAAATTATGCACCTTGGTATACAGGTGGGTGAGGTTGTAGACAGTAATTATGACAATGAATATCTGTTTGAAAATGTTGATAAAATTATGATCCCTGTGGTAATTAGAATCGACAGAGAAAGAGTAGATCCTGAATTGAAGATGACATTTGAAGAATTTAAAAATAAGTTGGATCAGTCAATTGCGAACGGTTTATCAGCAACAGTGGAAGATACTGGATTTTTCGGATCTAATATGACTGTAAACCTCAAATATTCAGCTTCAGGAAAAATTCTCAGACAGACTAAATTCAAGGGTTACACTGTAATTCCTTCGGTTTTAACCGGTTTGGAGACGATTCAGAATAAAATTGAGTCCTTCCTTGATAATCTTAACGGTCTTAATCTTAAATCAACCAATGAAAAGGTTGATAAAATGATAGATGAACTTACTAAGACTATAAAAAGTCTGAGGGCACTGTCTGATAATCTAGAAAAAATGACCAGTGATAAAGGTAGAATGTCGGTTCTTAATTCAATTAATAAGACCCTGTCTCAGCTTCAGAAGACTATGGATTCGTATTCGTCCAATTCTGAAATGTACAGTGAACTTACCGGTCTTCTTTCCAGCATTAGAGATACACTCAAATCTGTAACTCCTATGGTTCAGAAGACAAATGAGAAGCCTAACCGATACATTTTCGGTGATGATTTAGGTGATGACAAACCAAAGGCGGGAAGGTAGGAGAATATTATGAAAGTTTTGACTACATGTTTTTTTATGATGATATGCTTTCTTTCGGCATGCAGCTCTTCTGTTGTGGAAAGAACATCCTACTACACTCTTAATGGTGATTCCAAACCTGTTTCACGGATGAACAAACAGTGTAATAACTGTAAAAAGGTTACGGTCAAGGTGATTGTTCCGTCTCTTATTGATAATGGTGGAATTGCATATTATTCGGGAGAACTTCAGGTTCTTTCAAAAAACAATCAGTGGAGTGAAAGCCCGAGTATTCAGTTGCAGAATCTGCTGGTGGATCAGATAAATTCATCAACCGGTCCTGAAGTTGTTGCTTTTTCCACAAGCCTGCGTCCATCTGGTATCATTGATGATGCCGTTCTGAGTGTTTCTCTTAAGAAGTTCAATGGTTCGCCGGACGGCTATGCAGAGATTGAGGGAACATATATCTATATGAGTGGTGATGTACTGAAAAACGGCAGATTCAGCGATAGAGTAAGGCAGACGGAGGATGGTTTTCCGAGTCTTGTCAGTTCTTTGAATGAGGTTTGGGTCAGACAGTGCAATAATCTGATTAAAGATTTGTTCTGACTTTTTACCAGATATGCCAGTGAAGTCTCTGTTTTAAAATGGGGATGCATAACGCGATGAATTTATTGTTTTTTGCATACCCATGTCTGTTATATAATGTACATGCGGATGGTAAAAGTTTTTAAAAAGCATGTATTATTGAAACTGTATGCACTCCGGATACCGGCAAGAAGTATTTCTTTGGAATTGTATACGGGAGTTTGCATGGAAAGTGCTACACAAAGAATATATCCGCACTTGATATGAACAGGTTTGCCTGACTTTGCTTTGATGCGGTGATTGTGCCATTGCAAAGGCATGTAACCGTATCTGACACTTCAAACTGCGATAAATCGAATGTTATGCTGTTCTACAACAAGTAGTCAGGATCTGCTCGTTTTAGTTAAGTGGAGTGTCATTCAAATAAGTTAAATTGGAAACGTAAAACCCACTACTCCTGAGTGATGGGATATAAGTTGCCATAAGGTACATTCATACCGCAGTAAAAGTAGCGATATGGATGTTGATGTTCTACACGGTAGATGCAAAGCAGGCATATATAAGAAACGAGGATAGCCTGATTCAGGTGTAAACTTAAATATCAGTTTACTTAAATAGAGTCTTAGTACTCTTAGAGCCCATTACCTTTAGGTGACGGGTTGTTCACATTAGAATAAACAGATTTATAATCATAAAAGTGGGTTGTCTTTATGGCCGCAAAAAACGATATTGAATCAAAAATTTTCAAGATAGTTGGTTACCAGTTCAATCTTTCTTCAAATAAACAGTTAATCAAGGCTATCTATGAGGATGCTGGTCTTCCTGTTATAGAAAAAACCTCGGCTGGTAATCCTTCGACAACGGAGGCAACATTAAAGAAGCTGGCAGAGGAATACGAACTTGCCAAACTTATTCTAGATTATAAGAAGGGAATGAAGAGATCATCGGGAAGGGATGAACCTAAAAAAGCACCTAAGCCTGGTATGCCTCAGGAAAGGCAGGTTCTGCTTCATACCGACATAGTGGACGAATTGAATCGGGATCCTCAAGATATTCTTGAGGATGAAAACAAAAAAGCTGATGAGAAGACGAAACAGCAGACATCTGTCGAGCCGTCAGATGAGCATAAAGATTCAGCTGTCAGCGACCAGACCGGCATTTTTGTGGCGCAGAATATTGATTCTATGCAGGAACAGAATTCTTCAGAAAATTCTCCATATCCGACAATGCCTGGAATTGATATGCAGCCTCCTGTTACTGTATCAGTTGCCATGGATGTGCCGCAGGAAAGTAAAGATGAAGTTAATTCCGCAACAGAGGAAAAGCAAGAAGAAGATAAAGTCATTTCCTTTGGTGTTTCCAATTCATTTTCTCTGAGCAAGGATCAGGAAAATGCTCATAACGTTATACGGGAAAATGAGCACAAGGATGAGAATAAACCAAAGAGAAAATCCGGATATGATCTTGATGATGACGAACCTTCAGAAAATGAGTTCAGCAAGAATTCAGCCTCTCTTAATGTGAGGAGAAAAGAGGAATTTGATTATCAGACAGAGTCAAAATCGAAGGTTGGTCTTTATATTATGGTGCTTGTTGTTATTCTTGCCGTTGTATTGGTAGGATTGTGCGTAAATACTCTAACAGCCATGGGCTGAGATTTTATTTTCGTTCAGATATGAATGACGATCCCGGACGGAACTGATGATGATGATTCATTCCTTCCCGGCGTGCCGTTTGATTTTGAAATGATGATCTTGGCTGTTTCTGGGGAAGAGAGCTTTTTAGACCCCTCATCAGAAGAACCTTTGAAATGAATTTTCTTTGGTAAGAGAAACTTGTCTGTAATTCAATTTGTATAGAATGCTCATGGGCGAAAAAACATGATGTTAGGAATTTCTATACATTCACTCTGACCGCCACAGCTAAGTGGCGGTTATTGGTTATCGCGTATATCTGATACGATAAGTGACAGCCAGTCTGCAGCTTTAACATAAACAGTAATTTAGGCTCATAAAACACTCAAAAACAGGGATTAAAGTCCGTAGAATTGTGATACTTTTATTTACCTATACAGAATGATCCGAATATTTTACTCAGCAAATCATCTGATGTGAATTCTCCGGTTATCTCGTTAAGACAGTTCTGAGCATATCTTAAATCCTCGGCTGCCAGCTCACCTGCTTTATACGTTCTTATTTGTTCCAGGGCTGATTTTATATAATTGCAGGTACGATCAAGTGCTTCTAGGTGTCTTCTTCTGGCAATAAAGGAACCTTCCGTACAGGAAGAATATCCCATAGTTTCCTTAAGATATTGTCTTAATTCGTCAATTCCTTCACCTGTTTTGGCTGAAAGTCTTATTACTTTTTCATTGTTGAAAGTTTCCCTGTAAGGAGAACTGTTCAGATCTGACTTGTTCAAAATGATGCATACAGGTATACCGGAAGGAAGTTTGGCTGTTATACCATCGTAGATATCTCTGTTTTCATGCTCTTTGAGAGTTATATCCATGACCAGCAGAACAAGATCTGCCTCTGTTATTTCCTGCCAGGCTCGTTTAACACCAATCTGCTCTACCTTGTCATCTGTATCTCTGAGACCGGCTGTATCTATGATATGAAGAGGCATTCCATCTATGAAAATTTGTTCCCTGAGTATGTCTCTGGTTGTTCCTGCCACATCTGTAACAATAGCAGTGTCTTGTCCGGACAAACGGTTCAGTATACTTGATTTACCTGCATTCGGGCGTCCTGCTATCACAATTTTCATTCCATCTCTGATGGCTGTTCCGTTGATTGCCGCCTTTTTTACGTTATCTGTTTCTTTGAGCAGTTCACATATTTTTTCTGATATTCCACCTTCCGAAATATAGTCAACCCCGTCCTCATCAGGAAAATCTATAGACGCTTCTATGTAAGTTCTTATGTCTATGAGTTTATTTTTGAGTCTGTTGATAACATTTGAAAACTCTCCCTGAAGTGAATTTGATGCTGATCTTACAGCCTGTTCGGAACTGGCTTCTATAAGGTCGCAAACGGCTTCAGCCTGAGTAAGATCTATTTTGTCGTTAAGAAATGCCCGCTCAGTGAATTCTCCAGGTTCTGCAGCTCTGACATTGTTCGTCTCAAGTATTTCTTTAAGCAGCAGATCAAGAACAACCGGACCTCCATGAGCCTGTATTTCCAAAACATCCTCGCCAGTGTAACTGTTCGGTTTAGGAAAGTACAATGCAATGCCGTGGTCTAATATTTTTCCGTCTTTATCCTTGAAAGGGAGGTATTCGGCATATCTCGGTTTTGGAATGCGTCCAAGTATTTTTTCAGCACAGAAACCTGCTGCATCTCCTGATATTCTTATTATACCTATACCGCCTCTTCCTATTGGAGTGGCAATGGCCGCTATTGTCTGGTTGTCTTTCATAAATTTGTCTCTATAGATCAAAAAAAAGCGGTATTGAATACCGCCTTGCCATATTCGCTTTTTTGATTATTTAACCTGTTATTTTGTCTTGGTTGTATTTTTTGTGTGAAGACCAATTTTCTCCAGGTGATCATAAATGAATTTTAACTGGATAATTGTAAAAATATTTGAAACTGTCCAGTAAAGGGTAAGACCTGCTGGAAAAGTCATAAACATCAAAGTGAAGATTATTGGCATCATGATGAATATTTTCTTTTGCAGCGGACTTATCATCTGCATATTGCTTTGACTCATTTTCTGTACGAGGAACATTGTCAGACCGTACAGAAGAGGAAGAATAAAGTACGGATCATTTACAGACAAATCTTTAATCCAGAATATAAATGGTGCCTGTCTTAATTCAACCGATTCCATGAGCGCCCAGTACAGAGCTATAAATATTGGCATTTGGATCAGAATAGGGAGGCAGCCGGCAGCTGGATTAACCTTTTCCGTCCGGTACAGTTCCATGGTTGCTTTTTGATATGCAGTAGGATCGGACTGATACCGTTCTCTGAGTTCCTGCATTTTCGGAGCTATTAACCTCATTTTTGCCATGGATATGTACTGAGCTTTAGTAAGAGGGTAGAGTATACCTCTGACAATGAATGTTATGGCGATAATTGAAAATCCCCAGTTGCCGATAAATCCATAAATAAACTTCATGGTTTTTACAAGCAGTTCGGAAATAAACCACAGCCATCCGTAATCAACAGTCAGTCCCAGATGAGGTGCGACTGCATCCATTTCCGACTGTTCCTTAGGACCAATCCATACTTTGTTCGTAATTGATGCTGTACCGTGAGAAGGAATTTCAACAGTTGGTCCGTAAAGACCGATAATTGCAGCTTTGCCATTTCCTGCTTCCTGACTGTATATTTCGTTTCTTACATCACCGCCCCCAATATATGCCACGGCAAAGTAATGCTGGATCATACTCACCCAGCCGCCGTTTGTTTTTATATGTGAAGAAGCAATGTCCTCATCCTTGTCAGAAAGTTCGTCAAATGTCATTTTGGTATATTTGGAACTGTCTGTTGAGTAGGCAGCACCGCGGAACGAGTTGACCATAAACAAAGGAGTGTCTTCCATCTGCGGCAGTTCCTTTGTCTGATAGATGCTGCCGAACGGACGGACAACAATCTGATTGTCGGTGTCGTTTTTAACGTTGTACACTATGTCAATGTCATAACGACCCTGCCTGAATACAAACTTCTTTTCGTAAGTAATTCCGTCAGCTGTATATGTCATTGGAACTTCAAGAATTTCATTGTTACCAATATTAAAATCCCTGCTGTTCGTTGTATATTCCGCACGGCCCTTGCTGTTGTCGCAACCGTTCTTTTCTGTCAGACCTGACATAAGAGTGTATCTGAAATCAGAAGATGTCTGTAAAATGGAAATAGGATTTTCGTCGTCAACTGTTTTTGGATATTTCAAAAGTTTAGTATCTATGATATCGCCACCAAGAAGATTAATGGTCAGATCATAAACATCTGTTTTGATTTTTATTAATTTGGAGTTGTCCATTGTTTCCTGGATTTCGGAAACGCTTACAGTTGCAGGCTGATTTGCCTTTCGTTTTAAATTTTCAATATCACCGTTCCATGCCATGAAAAGCATTATGGCAGTGATACACAAAACCATAAAACTGAAATTACGAGTATTTTCCATATTATTGCCAGTAATAAACTGATTTTAAAAAACTGTCAAAGTTGTGATCAACTAGACAAAAAAATAATCGTGATTATATAAGAAAATAAGAAATGTTGCAATTTTTGCGTATTTTACTACTTGATTTTTTTTTTGAAAAAATTTAAATAAAATCAATTAGTTCTGTCGATGCCGTCATCATAAATATTTTGATTCTTTGCAAAAAGCAGTTGGAAATATTCAGGATGATTTATTTCAAATAAGCAGAACCTATCTGTATTGAATGATTGTTTGCGTCAGAGCCGAAAATTAGTCTGGCTGCTAATAGTTTCATCCTCTATCCAATTGAAATTCATGTTTTTGTGTCCGTACAGTTCCTGCGTTATCTCTGAAAAGCTATTTCTTCTGGAGTTAAGAATCCGAACCATAGTTCAACGGTCTGGTCAGCGTCGTTCCAGCCGGAATTTGCTAAGATCCGTATTTTTGTGGTTCTCCATAAATTTTAGTTGGATGGTTAAATCATAGACAGCTCCAAAATTAAGAATTGTGAGGATATTTAAGGAGGTAGTTTATCCTTATAAAATATGAAATTAGAACAACAAAATAAGGAAAA
>JAEEOK010000076.1 GCA_016284235.1 Succinivibrionaceae bacterium | reverse complement strand
GATTCCCGCCAAGCTCATCCGGAATGAGATCAAGCTGCTCTAAACTTCTGATATCATTGGCTGACATCCAGCCGTTCTGACGGGCAATGGCGTAGCCGTTCATGCGGCTCTGGTAATCACCGCGAAGGAGTCCGTCAACATTGAACTTTACGAAATAGTCCGGCTTTTCGGTCTCAGAAAGTAAAGCCCGGTTAAGTGATTGCTCCCATCTGATAATCCAGGGCTCTAAGGTGTATTTCACGAACTCAAGAGACTGCTGTTCGATGTTTGAGAAGCTCGATTTGTCTAAATCGCCGACCATGTGAGGGGGCACCCGGAAAATTCTCGCAATCTCATCAATCTGAAACTTTCTGGTCTCAAGGAACTGGGCCTGCTCCGGTGAAATGGAAATCGGCGTGTATTTCATGCCTTCCTCAAGTATCGCAACCTTATGGGCATTGTTACCTGAAAAACCTTTATTCCAGCTTTCGCGGATCGATTCAGGATTTTTCACCGTTCCCGGAAACTCTAGAATGCCGCCCGGTGTTGCACCGTTGGCAAAGAACCGAGCGCCATACTCCTCGGTGGCAATGGATAGCCCGATGGCATTCTTGGCCATGGCAATGGGGGAATAGCCCACCAGGCCGTCAAAGCCCAGCCCCGGAATGTGCAGCACATCAGATGGTTTTAGAGTTACATTGCCGGTCTTTCCTGTGTGGCCATCGTGTAGTTCGTCAATTTATTTGATCGCTTATTCTTCAAATTATTTGATCTAAAATCTGTTTGTTTTTTATACTAAATTATGACGATTCACATTATTTGATCTCGGTTTCGTCACATTGACACTATCAAAAATCGTCAAATTGTTTGAACGTCTCTGTTCATTCATTCTGATTCTTTTTTCTTCAAATTATTAGAATGCAAAATCATCATATTTACAGCATGCTTCTGTTCACTGTTGTTGAGCTTATATTCTTCACTTTATCAGCACTAAAAATCATCAAATTCTTTGTACGTTTCTGTGCAGTGTTGGAGATTGTTTTTTCTTCAATTTATCTGCTCTTCTTTTTGTCAGAATGTGTGCATCGCGTTATTCATATCAGTAGATCCGGGTATAAAAAACCCCGTCAAGGACGGGGCTTATAAGTAACGGCGGATACCGGAAGAAAGCCTGAGTTAGCCCAGTATCAGTTCTTCGTGAGCCTTTCTGACAGTTTCAGCTGTTATGATTTGAGAACCCTCGGCATTGCCGACGTTCAGACATGCGTTGCAAATTCTGTTAACCATACGTGGTGCACCTTCAGAGTAATTGGTTATGGCTTCAAGGGCCTCAGGAGCGAATACGTCTTTGATACATCCGGCACCTTTGAGTTTGTCGAGTACGTACTGTCTAGTTTCGTCCTTGCTCATTCCTTCAATATTGAAGTTCATAATAATGCGCTGGCGCATAGCTTCGTGAACGGAGTAATTGAGCATTGAGTTAAGCTTTGTGGTTCCGACAAGGATGACTACAGCCTTGTCTCTTGAATCCATTTCAAAGCTAACAGGACCTTCAGGTCGGAAAGAGTTGAACTTCTGATGCTGTCGGCTTCATCGATGATAAAGACCGGGGTCTTGCGGTTTTCAGAGTACAGTCGTTCAATCTCCTCCTTGATTGCATCAATATTCTCATGTTTCCTGGACTTCGGTTCAAGTCCGATGATAGTAGCCATATTACGGTAAAATTCAGCATCAGAGAGATTGGCAAGAGGGGTATATACAACCTTGTACAAAGAGGGGTTAAGACCTTTGGACCATATTCTGACAGCAGTTGATTTTCCTTTACCGGGAGTTCCCGTGAGCAACCCGAAGCCTTTAACACTGAGTATATAATTCAGTCTGGCAACAGCTTCATTGTATTCCTTGAAAGAGACAATAATGTCAGCGGAGTTTTTGATAAACGGATTGAACTCCAGTCCGTATCTGGTATTTAAATCCATACTATTCGTTTTATCCTATATTGTTGTTAGCAGTTGAAGAGGTGGTACCTGAAGCAGATTGTGCTGCGGCAGCCTGTCCTGAAGCAGGTGTTTCTGCAGCAGGACTGCTGATGTAAACTTTGCGTTTCACCCGGCTGTTCTCGTGCTTGTTCAGGAGTTTTACCGGAGTCAGGGTATTTCCCTCATTTTCTACGATGTAGACATCTGATAAATCAGCAGTATATCGAAGAGTAACCTTCTTTCTGCAATACTGGTTGTCAACTTCAAACATGCGATTACTGATAGATACCAGTCCGTCTCTGGTAACCCTGCGCTCAATTTCCATCAGGAAGTTTCTGCTGATTGAATCATCAGAGAGTTTTCTGATGAGTGAAGATTCTTTGAAGAAACGGTCCTGCGGGGTTCGGTACTCAAGGGATGAATGCGGGGTATTGTTGTACTTGTTAACATACTTGAACAAATCGTTTCTTACATCCTCCAGACTGTGAAAATTGGAAGGATTAAACTCTGCAAGCCATTGAATTTTCATGGTTTTGAAGAACCTTTCAATTTTCGCTTTGCTGGTTGGCGTATACGGTTTGTTCCAATGAATTCTGGAGCCTATTCTTGCCGCCAGCAGTTCAACCTGTCTGTTCTTGTAGGTTGAGCCGTTATCGAAATTAAAAACTCTGGGAACACCGTGCTTGGCAACGGCTGATTTTACGACTCCGAGAAAATTTTCGTAGTTGTCGTTAAGAAAGGCATTGATGCCGACAATGTACCGGCTTGCATCGTCTATGAGTGCCTGAATCCATATTTTACGCTTAACCCCGTCTATAGTTATGTACGGACCGACACTGGAATCTCCACACCATACCTCATTGATATGTTCCATCTCGTATCTTTTCATTTCCTGGATTTCAGTCGGAACGTCAAGTTTATCTTTGATAGTGTTGACACATCGGTTGATGGTTGACAGTGAGATTTGCTCCTGATTGATGAACCCCTTGTTTATCAGCCTTTTCCTGATTGCTGTTGCAGATATTCGCGGGTACTGCTTCTTGATTTCCATTATCTGTTTGTATATTTCATCGTCAATCTTTCTGAAACTCTTGCAATCAGACCGCCTTTGCGGTTTCAGACCGTCCAGCCCGAGCTTCTGATAGATTCGGTACCATCTGGTTATAGTTGGTACTGCGAAATATCTCCTGGTTCCGCTGTTACGGTCTTCAACACCTTTTTCTGACGCGCTTTCAATTATTTCTCTCTTGCTGCGCAAATCATCCTCAGACTGATTGACTGCATCGATAATGCAGGCATATCTCATCATCATAATATTTTCTGCCTCTGTCTTATTCATAGGGCTTCCTGTTTAAAATTTACTCTATTTATCCTTCCTGCAGTCGTTTTTGCTCTTTCAAACGGTATTGTTCTGCAGTTGCGCGGCAGTATAGAACTTTGCCTATAAAGAAGCCCTTTTTGCTATGTGGTTTTTAGAATTTTAAAACAGGTGCGATCTCTCATCTGCATGAAATGGCGAAAAAATGAATCAAGACAGAGAACTGCAGATGAGGCAAAATCCGTAAAAAATGACGAAAGAGAAAGACGCAGTGACTGCATACGTGCTTTCCAGTTTGACTTGTAATTTCTGATAATTCGATACAAATCGTTCTCGTCAACTAAACCTCCCACCTTCTCCAGAATGCTGCTGACTGGACAGTTTGACTCGAAGTTGCTGAGAACAGTAAGAACAATGTCCTTTCCGGCTCTGGCATACGGGATCATCTCCATCAGCAGTATGGCATGTGTCTTTCCGCAGGCACTGCATCTGACCCGGAGAATTTTAAGTCTTATCTCCTCCCTGCCGTTCAATGCTTTATAGCCTCGTTCATAATATCCGTGTTTTTCCAGTACTCCGCCTTCACAGCATGGTGATTTTATAAGTTTCTGACCGTTAAACAGCTTTGAGATAAACTGATCGTATTTTTCTTGAGTTAACTCTTCTATTTGATCGTGTATCAGTGTTATCATGGTACTGTTTTGGAGTTCGCTAAACCGCGAACGAGTAGTTTTAAGGCAGTGATTCGCAGTCACTGCCTTTTTCAATTTCACATAAATCCCCGTGCTTGAAGGGAACTCAATCTCTTGACCTCAGACAATACCGTTCTAAAAATCAGCGCGCCTTCGGACATGCAATCACGTGATGCCAATTATACTATTATTTTAGCTTAAAATTTGAACAATTTAGTTTTAGAAATTTGTCGGTTTAAAAATTAAGCAGATCAAAATCGTTGCACAGCGATTGAGAAAAATTCGTCACTTTCGGAGATCCGGCAGGATCAATCAAAATGAATAAAACCAGGGTGAAATGAGATCATATAAAATGGCAGTCTACACAAAGCTTAAAGAGACTGATTTGGAAACCAAGAAAAACGGTAATTTCTCATGGAAAACCGGTGCCGGTGTAATGTTTAATTTACTGAATGATTTAAGCGTTGATGTGGGTTATCGTTTCACAAGTCTTGATTCTGAATCAGACGGCGATGTATATTCTCATGACATCAATGCAGGATTTACTTTCAAATTCTAAAATCCTTGAATCATTTTGCTCGTAATTTGAAATAATCAAAGACTCTGCAGTGACATTTGCAGAGTCTTTTTTAATTATTACTATCTAATCTTTTTATTTTCTTTTACCTGCTGCCGATTATCAGTAAACACTGACTCATATTTACTGTCCGTTCCGTGATAATATCTTACATTTCGCACTTGAACATGCTTAATTATCGCCTTTGATAAGGAGCAATAGTCAATGAGTAAGCTTGGCTCTTATTGAGACTAGCATATTGTAAATTCGATTAATATAGAGGTTCGTAACAAAAATAAGTATAAAATTTATTTGTTTATGAAATGTGACACAAGGATCACTTTATTACTTTAGTATTTGTGTTAGTCGCAGTATTTTCTCTAGAATAAGGTGTTTTTGGCCACTTTAGGAGAAGTTATGACTGCGATTGCAAAGGATCAGCTTAAACCTTACGCACTGGGACATTTGGGACTGGCAGGAGCCTTTATTCGGGAGTGTG
>JAEEOK010000075.1 GCA_016284235.1 Succinivibrionaceae bacterium | reverse complement strand
GTTAGGAGATCCTTCATGGGAAAAATTGTAGGTTAGGAATCTTGTTCGTTAGCTAAACACATTCATTAGGGGGTTTTCCTCTTTTGTATATTGGGTATACCGAACATCTCCAGATTTCTTCTTATTATTTCAGGATCGTAAAAAGGCCTATCTTGTAGCAGTAAATCAAGCCAATTTTGCTGTATACGAGATATCGAATACCCCACACTTTTCATCTTCTGAAGCTCCAATTTTAAAGCCTCACTGGAAGCATGATTATCAAACCATGGCAGCAAAATCTCGTCTATTGCCTTAATAATGTTCCGAAAACCGGTTTCTGCCAAACTGTCATTTGCGTAATCCCACCAGACATCATTTCCGCATATCAGTTCTCCCAGCCGACCTCCCAAATCAAAGGAGATAAAATCATGGGGGATGTAAAGCGGAATCAGCGCGTAATTTATGGTCAAAGTTTTAGATCCGTACTTCTCCTTCTGAAGATTCAGATATTCCAGCACGTCACACTCATTTCTTCTGATATAGGCATTGGTTTTGTATTTTATGAAGCCGTGTTCCTTCATGAAATCAGTGAGAATCTTTTTCTGCTTTTTAAAGCTGGCTTCAGCGTTTTCTTTGTCAACCGATGCCATTTCCTCATCGGAACGTATGGCTCCCTTACGATGGGTGCCTTCAAGCTTAAAAAACGGATTTACGACTAATGACTTTCGATATTCTTCATATTTCCAATCACGCCATCCATCTGAATTTTCAGTTCTCAAAGCTGCAGTTTTCAGCACCGTAAGGGGCTCCTTAGGCCTTATCCATATTGCGGGACGCACAAAAGTTCCGGGCAGAAACACATTGGTGCCGTGTTTATTGACGTTGCCTTTTTTATCAACATATGCAGCACAGCCAGCTATAGTCCCAGGTGTTCGCAACCACCAACTTGCGCCTTCGACTGATTGACTGCACTCTGGTTCATGCTGATCCCCAAAAGTAGAGCAGCATGCATCTTCTTCATTCTTAAAAAATCGCCTGACCTCGGCTTCGCTGAGTATAAATACATGATCACCGGAGCAGAGCGGAGGTTCATCTTCATGAAGCTTATCGCTGACTGCTGAACCTTTAGGGAAGATGTCAACAGAACTGACAGATGATGCATCCAGAATTAACTTTTTCTCGGATTCGGTAAAGGTATCTTCAAAAAATTCCCCGTTCAGCCATTGTCTCAGGTTGCTCTTTTCCCAGTTTGCCTGCGCGTGCGTGTGATGATACAGTCTTTCGGTAATGGAATGTTCCGTAATCAAGAGCACTTTCCCACCATGAGAAAACAATACCCGCCATGTCAAAGGCTGTTTTGTTCCAGTGACGGACTGATAACTTCCAAAGACCACGATACTTCCAAGCATCAAATTGTCTGTTAAAGAGTTTTTACCGTGTCCAGTTAGAGTCAGCATGCAGCGCGAAAGAAACCCCATCAATACCTCCGTAAAAAGTAAGACTAAAAGCTACCGGAATGCCTGCAGAGCCCCAATTTTATACACATCTCCAAGATGAGCCGATCCCGACTCTCTCCGTCACGCACGATATCAGGCATTGAGATCATCTGCTTCAACTTCCTCATACGACAGACATAATGACTTCACCAAATGACTGAAGGATAGAAGTTTCACTCTCCCCATGTCTTCGAAATTCATATTCACGGAATTCCATTCGCAGGAATTTACATCGGGAACTTCTGCAATTCCTTCACAACATGCCGTTACGCTGTAACAGACGCAGCCGCTAGCACTCTTCGCAATAATGATTGCTGGCATCTCAAAATTTATCGCAAGAATCCCGTCCTTTTCCGTAAAACCGCGGATTATGAATTCGTTAGAGGTCTGCACCTCGGCCGAGCTGATTTTATCTATGCAATCAATATCAAGATAACATTTTGATCTGAGAACTTCCTTCAGGCTTTCTGCATCATGATCAACATAATCGCTGACAATTTCCCAAAGAAAACAATTCAGTATTTCAACAAGCTTTTTGTTATCGTTAATTTCATAAAACACCTCCAAACACCTCCAGTTTTCAAGATGTAATTATTTATTTCAAAAACTTTTAAGTCTAGCACAAAACCGAAAAATTAACTGTTACACTCATATCATAATCTGTTCATCACTCCTTAGAATTTTTCAATCTCTATCATACAATCGCTCTCCGTCATTCCGGCTTTGTACCTTTCTTTCGGATGAGCCTCATAGTATTCCTCCTGAAAAGAAAAGGATCTCATAAGAGATCCTTGGTTGAAAAATACGGAATGACTGTGTTAATCCTCAATCGGATAATTTTTCAGAAGCCACTCACCGTTACCAGGATTATCAGGATTGTAGGTCGGTTTGTTTGTGTCCAACGCCCGTACAGAGTTCATCTCATCATCTGTAAGCCTAAAATCAAAAATATCCAGATTTGATCTGATGCGTTCAGGATTTACTGATTTTGGTAAAACTATCATTCCATCCTGTACTTCAAATCGCAATATTACCTGACCTGCATTTTTATTGTATTTTTCTGCTATCTTCTGAATTGCTTTATCGGTAAGCAGATCCTTGTTTCCCTGTCCCAGAGGACCCCAGCATTCAACCTTTACGCTATGTTTATCCATAATACTTCTGACATCTTTTTGCTGAGCAAAAGGATTACATTCGATCTGATTCACAGACGGCATGGTTTCAAACTTGGAAACAACATCTTCCCATATTTTAGGCGTAACATTGCTAACACCGATGGATCTGATTTTTCCATCGGCTTTCGCCTCTTCCATTGCTTTCCATGCACCAATTACATCTCCGTATGGCTGATGGATTAAATATAAATCCATGTAGTCCATACCCAGCTTTTTCAGAGAGCGCTCAATACCGACTTTTGCACGTTCATAACCGAAATGAGATAGCCACAATTTTGAAGTGATAAAAATTTCTTCTCTAGGAATACCGCTATCACGCACGGCATTGCCCACTTCCTCTTCATTAAAATAAGCAGTAGCCGTATCAATGTGCCGATAGCCTATTTCCAATGCGTTACGAACTGCACGATAAGTACTTCCATCAGCGGGGATAAGAAAAGTTCCAAAACCCACTGAAGGAATTATTACACCGTCATTCAATGTAAAAGTCTGATTCATAAAGTCTCCCTCATAAGTCAACGTCAATTTTTCATTGTAACAGAAACGTTAAAGGCAAAAAATTCACTTAATCACAATTCGTAATCTTATCATCCGTTTAAACTTCTAAACCTCTCTGGCACAATCGCTCTCTGTCATTCCGGCTCTGTACCTTTCCTTCGGATGCGCTTCATAGTATTCCTCCTGAAAAACACCGACCAGTAGTTGAACTCGGTGGTGGGGTATTCAAGAACTTCAGAGATTGGGCGGTGAAGCTCCCGGGCAATTCTCACAGCCAGTCTGAATACAAAACTGCCCCGGATTAGTTTTTTAGGTGTGTCTCACCAGTGATGTTGAGAGCCGAGAAGGCATTAACGAGCTGGAGCAGTACCTTGTTCGGCACTGATTCCATAAAGGCTTCAAAGTCCCTAGGCTTTTCGGTAAGTTTACCGTTCTCGTCACAAAGAGATGCATGCATCATCTTAAGAACACGAAGCTGTAAATCCTTCTCGCTTTCAAAGTCGAGACGCGCCATGCCTGAAAGCTCACGCAGATAAAAGTCCACACCGTCAACGGTTACCTTGCTGACTTTGAATTTCAGCCCCTTGATTTGATCTAAATAAGACATGGTTATTCTCCTTCGGTTTCAGTAGTCTGAGTCTGTTCAGCAACATCGGCATTCGACCACACAACATCAGATGCCTGTCTGCCTGAGACCTTAAGCTGCATAAAACCATCAGCAGAGCCGGACATAATCTGATAGCCGAGGAGCTTCAAATCATAGGTAGCTCTGGTGCCATTCGGCCACTGATGACGGATGCGGACTGTCTGCTGTGCCTCGGCGGCAGCCAGCTCACTCTTGCCCATCTTCTTGGGTATTTCAACATAGGCGGTATTGAACTGCCTGTAGCCGTTTGGCTTTAAGGTTCCAAAAAGGTCACGGATGATCTGCTCCTGCCAGTCGATAAGTTCAAATTTCTTTCCCGCCCAGGTTCCTTTGGTGTGGCAGAGACATTCGATAAAGTTCACCGCATAATCGGCAGCCGCCTTATCGTATTTCGAGCCCTTGGCAGAAATTTCGTGGGGGTGTATTTCTTCAGTTTTCGGATCATGCCTTCATCTCCTTACAGGCATAAAAAAAAGACCGCCGAAGCGATCTTTTGCATAAGTTTGGATATGGTTAGTGTTACTTGAGATACTTTTTGTAGAAATCCTCAATCTTATCAAACGGTATTTTTTCTAAGTTATCATACAAATCTACATGATTTGCATCCTTGATAATAAGCAGTTCTTTGTTATCGCCCTTGAGCTTTTTAAAAGCATCTTCACCAAAATAACGACTGTGAGCTTTTTCTCCGTGAATTACAAGAACCGGAGTTCTGATTTCGTCAGCATACTGCAGGATCGGCATATTGATTAGAGAAAGAGAAGCCGTCATATTCCAACGCCCATTAGAATTTATGGAGCGAGGGTGAAATCCCCGTTTCGTTTTGTAGTATCCCCAGTAATCCTTAACAAACTGTGGCTCATTTCCTGACAGGGTATCAGGCAGTCCATCACCCGGTTTAAATGTATTGGCTGCATAGTCCAGAGTTCTCTGCTTATTGAGAGCTACTTTCATTTCATATCTGGCATCTGCATCAACAGCATCGTTGTAGCCTTTTGCTGAAACTCTTGTCATGTCATACATGGTTACGGCTACAGTCGCCTTGATTCTGGTATCCATTGAGGCAGCGTTAATGGCAAAACCACCAAAACCGCAGATTCCCATAATACCGGTAGCATTGGGATTAACGTTGCTGTTGTTGCTAAGATAGTCAATCGCAGCAGAAAAGTCCTCAGTGTTGATATCCGGGCTGGCTACATTTCTCGGGGTTCCTTTGCTTTCTCCGGTAAATGACGGATCAAATGCAAGAGTGATAAAGCCGCGTTCGGCAAGTGTCTGGGCATACAGACCGCTGGATTGCT
>JAEEOK010000074.1 GCA_016284235.1 Succinivibrionaceae bacterium | reverse complement strand
TGTTAAGTCGTCCCTCTTCAGCAATAACATCTTCATACTCTACGCTTGGACAATCTAAAGATGACATCTTAAGAGTAGACTCTCTTTGTGCAAAATCTATAAACTTACGCTGTTCCCAAGCATCGGTAAATCCATCTATTCTGAGTTTCGGAAATTTTTCACCTTCAGATGGAAATAAATTTTGAAGGAAATATTTTTGAGGTTTCTGGTATATATGTGGAAGCCTGGATCCTCAAAAAAACTGTCTGACGGTGGTGTACCGGTCAGACAGCTGATAGACACTTCTCAAGGTCTTCAGACCTGTGAACTGCCACTATTCTGAAGCAGTTCGGAGATAATGTTTTCTGTTGAGGATTTCATTTCGGCGGAATCGTCGGAAAGTATCCGTAGCACCCTGTCGATATCCTTCTGGGAATTATCGATATTCGTCATTTCCTGATTAACTGAAACCAGCATTTCAGACTGCTCCCTGGCATTTGTGGTAATTTCCTGGGTGTGCTCTGTCGTTTGCAGAATATCATCAACCATGCCTTTCAAGAATGTCATCTGCTTGTTATTGTATTCCATAGTGCGATGGAAGTCCTCTGTACTCTGTTCCACTTTCCTTATTGTGGAGTGCATGCTGTTGGTGAGGGCTTCAACAGTGGACTGGATCTTTTCTGTTGATTCGCGGGTCTTGACCGCAAGGTTGCGGACTTCATCTGCAACAACTGCAAAACCTCTTCCGTGTTCACCGGCTCTGGCAGATTCAATAGCGGCGTTAAGAGCAAGCAGATTGGTCTGATCAGCAATAGTTTTAATTGTCTCGGACAAGACTGCAATTTCTTCAGAATACTGCGCAACGCCGGTAACAGCCTCCTTTGTGGATGCAATTGATTCCGAAAGACTGCTCATGGACTCATTGGTGTCGGAAAGAAGTTCCATTCCCTCTTTTGATTTATCGCTGATATTCTGCATCCGGCCGACAGTGTCATCGGAGCGGTCAATGATGCCGGCGGACAGATCCTTCATCCTGCCGATCAGACTGATAAAGGTATTAAAAATATTCTTCTGTGCATATATGCTTTCCTCGATGAGCTGTTTGTTGTCATATGACTTGGCAACACTCTGCTCCAGCTGGGAGCTGATGCGTAGAATATTGCCGTACTGACTGTCTAGAAATCTGTTGAGAGAATCGGCCATATCCTCCAGTTCATCACCGGTTTCAACTTTTATAGGAGTATTAAGGTTAATTCTTCCGTCAGCCAGATCATGAAGGTGCTTGTTAACTGCGGCAATCGGTTTAACAATGCTCTGGTTGGCGTAGTACTGAATCAGAAGATACGATGCAACAGTAATCAGAAGGGTGAGTAATATAAAGAAAGTGAACAGTTTTACCATATCTCCGTAAAAGTAATCCTTATCAATCACTATGAAGATATTCCAGTCTGTTCCCTTGATAGAAGAACCGCCGATCAGTTTGGTACCCATATCTTTAATCTGTAATTCGGTGGATTCTCCTTTCTGAGTGTTTTCAATGACTTTCTTGATTGCTGCAGCGTTTAAACCAGGATCTAAGTCGGTAAGAGGTTTCTGAAGATAATTGGTGTCCTTGTATGCAAGAATGTTGTTTTCTTTACCATAGGTAAGAATGGCAAATCCGTTTCCTGGAACATTGAGATTTTTTACAAAGTTACTTACATCATCGATTGCGATGTCAGCAGCCGCTACACCGCCAGGCGCTGTGCGGGAGACCGTGATTACTATTTTTTTAGTAAACGCATCCTCGTAGGGATCCGAAATTATCATGCGATCTCTGTCCTTTGCGGCATTTATATACCAGTTTCTCTTTCTTGAATCGTAACCTGAAGCTATAATCTCCTCAAGATTATCAATCATTGCAAAGATAAGGCCGTCTGACTCGCGACCGTAATAGGTAGTCAGAGTTCCTGTAATATTGGTAATAATACCGGATAGTTTGATATCTGAAAGACTCTCAACACCGTATTTTTTGTTGTCGGGCAGCTTTGAATATCTGTCAACAAATAAAGATTGCTGATTGAGCCAGTCCTCAATATATTTGGTGTTGAAAACGATTAATGATGAAAATACAGATTCATTCAGTTTTTTAGTGCTGGTTGACTGATAAAGAAGAAGACCTGCTATACCAAGAGAAAAAACAATGATTAAAGGAATGATCATTCCAATCGACAATTTCCATTTTATTGTGTTAGTAGTAAGCACTTTCGTCTCCTTAAGGCAGATTATTAAAATCTGATCCTGAATATTTTGCTTTTTAAGGTTCTTTGCAAAAACTGGTCGGAGTATGGCTGAACCCTGTTCGGAATTCATTTTCTTTCGTTATTTTATGCACGAAAAAATTTGGTCATGTTTTATTCAATTTAAAAAAATGACCAAATTACATCCTAAACTGATTTCACAAATCCGGTTCTTTGCAAAATTAAACAGAATGTCCGGCTCGGTTTTACTCATGATGTTAAGTTTAATTTCACTTTCTGCAGAACTGTAATAATAGTGTGTAACTTTTTGATATAAATCAATTTATTCTTAAATTTTGAGCAATAACTGCATTCTAATCATCTGCAGGACCGAATATCAGTGAAGCATTGTTGCCGCCGAAGGCAAAATTATTGGACATGGTATATTTTCCCTCGCATTCCATGCCCGGCCTGACAGCCAGATTCAAATTAGGAAATTCCTCTCTGAAATCGTCCTCGGTATATTGATGATAAGGCAGCTGTATTTTTTCCTGCATTATCAGACTGCAGATAAAGCATTCCACGAGTCCGCAGGAGCCAAGGGTGTGTCCGGTCAGATGCTTCGTAGATGAACATGGGACAGAACTGCCGAAAATGCGGCTCATGCATGCCCCCTCCATGCTGTCGTTTAACTTTGTACCGGTACCGTGAGTGTTGATATATCCGATCTGATCCGGTGTGATCCCTGCTCTGTGAAGAGCCTGTCTGACTGCGGCCTCGGCTCCGCACCCGTCAGGGGAGGGGGATGATATATGATAGGCGTCTGAACTTGATCCGTAGCCAATCAGCTTAATGCAGTCATCGCTTATTCTTTCCCTTGTCATTATGGTGAATCCTGCTCCTTCCCCGATGTTTATGCCGTTCCTGTCCTTATGGAAGGGACGGCAGTGCTCTGTGCTCAGCGCACCTAGTGCATTGAATCCCCCGATGCTTATTTTGCTCAGAGAATCGGAACTTACGGAAATTACTGCATCGCAAAGATCTGCTTTAAGTAGCCCGGCTCCGCTTATCAGTACTCTTGCAGCCGAGGAGCATGCGGTTGCTATGGTGTAGGACGCGCCTGCCAGATCGAGTTCTTTTTTGATGTGGTTGGATATATTGCTGATTTCAAGAATATTAGGATCATACGGCAGAGGATGACCAGGCCTGTAATATGGCTGCAGATGTTTTTCCACTTCGGTTATCGATGATGTCGAGGTTCCCGCTATCACTGCCACGCGATCACTTCCGTATCTGCTTATTGCATCCTGAGTCAGCTTAAGATTCTCTCTGATACAATAGTCGGCAAGAACATTATTGCGGCATTCGCTGTCCCCGTTATGTATCGGAAGAAACACAAGGTCCGCTTCTTTTTCATGGGGCAGATATCCGCTCAGTCTGGAAAAATATTTCTGGCTGTTCGTTCTGAGACTGTCGGCTGTTTCCTGTTTCGAAATGCCAAGAGATGATATAGCAAAAGGCTGATTGAGATAAATATTCATTGTTTGGTTTCCTTTTTTTCTCTGTCAGACTTTGAAAGCAGTATTGCCAGTAGCATGACAGACAGACCTACTGCCAGATTCAATCCGAATGATGCTATGACATTGGTATCTGAAAGGGCAAGCATACCAAAAGAGGCTTCTGTTGTTAACCATGCAATAATCAAAGTTTGAACGGTTCTGCCTTTGTTCTCAGGACTGGAGGCAAAGGTATGATAAAAGATACTGTAGTCTGTTCCAAGTCCCAGTATCATAAAACCTGCCATAATGGTGAACATATTCATGTATCCGCCTCCGATGAGAACATTTGCGGCTATGCCGGAAGCGATCCCTGCTCCTGCCGGCAGCACAAAAAATGACAGGGCACTTCGGCCTGCTTTTATGAACATATAAAGGCTCATGATGAAGAAGGAGATCGCCAGCAGACCGGACAACTGGATCCTGTAACTTCTGAAGATACTGCTCCATTCTGCTCTTCTGTCGAGTCTTACTGCCTGTTCCATGCTGTCAAGCTTTGATATCAGCTTCTGATCATCCGCTGCGGCCCGTATCAGAAGACCTCTGTCACCGATGGGAAGCTGCCTGAAAAGAGGATGTTCATAAGGTTTGAAAGTCTTCTGACTTCCTAGATCCGGCATAGGTATGTCAATGCCGAATTTTTGATAGATGTCTCTGAGATCGCCAGCTCTTCTTTGATAGTCGGCAATGTTTTCCTTCTGTTTTTTTTCAGACGGAATGAAACTGCACGGCAGCATGATTTTTTTTCTTTCTCTTGGTTCAAAAAGATTTGCAATGTCTTCGCATTTTCTCAGGGCTGTTTCAGTACTGTCGGCATTCAGAAAATACCATGTTCCCGCTCCGCTTCCGTTAAGCAGCGACTCAAGAGTCCTGTTCATCTCGGCAAGGTTTCCGTTTTTTTCCTGCATCCTTCCTACATCATCATCGCACGGCACATAAATATACAGTGTCGCGCCTGCCGTTATGATTGCTGTACATAGCACGGTACACAGGCGCGGATCTGCATATTTAAGTAAACCTGCGATTTTTTCTCCGGCATGTCCTGTTGCTGTGTTTTTTACACTGATATACGGCAGAACGTGCATGACTATGATGTATGTTGCGGCAAGAGTGGCGGATGCCATAACTGCAAGCTGTCTTAAAACGCACAGATCTGTGGCCGACATAATCAGATACGCCGATGCGCTTGAAATCAGTGAGAACAGCAACGGTTTCCTAAGCTGCGAGCGTGACGCCTCCGGACTGGATCCGGCGGTTCTTTTCATAAACATATGCAGGTTGTAGTCTGTGCAGATACCGATTAGACAGGAACCAAGAGCCAGAGTGATTATATGGATTTCGCCGAATATAAGAATAACGGTGCCGGTTCCAACTGCGATCGCAAGGCAGAGACTGCAGACGGTAGCGAGCAGAATCAAAAGACTTTTGAACACAAGGATAAAAAGGATTGAACAAAGCACAGTGGAGACAATACCTATATGCAGCATATCGGATCTTGAACTTTCGGCAGCCTGATCTGCAAAAAATATTTCTCCGGTGTAAACAAGGCTTCTGTCATTTAGTTTCAGTTCTCTGATTATGCGGTGAAAGTCGGAAGGGGATATTTTACCGGGCACGAATTCACCTGTGATTATGCACAGATCCTTTCCTCTGCCGCCTGTTCTGATGCATCCCTTTTCGTCCGTTCTGTAGGATGGATCTATGGTATATTGATTTATGAGCTCCCGCATTGCAAGAAAAGGATCGCTGGATATTTCTAAATCAGTGACGGAGGCGAAGGGATTGAACAGAGCATCGGTGATCCTGCTTTCAAGATTCTTAAGCTCCTGAGAATTTACAGATTTGTCTTCACTTTCGTCTGCTTCAGGGTGCTTTACCGAAGGGATCCCTGCTTTCCAGGAAGGCTCGAGCAGATTGAAGCGGTATCTGAAGGTAAATTCTTTAAGATCCGGGGAGCTGAAGATCGTAAGACCGGGTATGGCCTCCAGCTCTTTTTTCAGAATCTCAGGATTTTTTTCTGATGCCAGTATGACTTTTGATTTGATGAGATCTGCAGGAACTGACTCGTTTTTTTCATGTTCGGGCATTAGATCCTTAAGATCCGAACTTACGATATCTGAAGTGTTATTTACCAGTAACGCCGTAAGCAGCGGTGCAATCAGTATCAGCAGTATGGCGGTGATCCGTATCCTCGGCATTGCTAATCCTTCCGATCTGAATCATGTGCGCCGTTGCAGGACAGGGATAGTGTACCTTCAGGAAAATCTTCGAGTCTGGTATTGAAGAAGGTTATAAATGTGCTTCCGCCGGTTTTTTCAACAATCCTGAGTGAGGATATAAAACCCGATTCTATTTTGATAGATATCAGAGTGATGATTTTGGACAGATTCTCATCCCTGGGATGCAGGAACATTTTCCCGTTTTCATCATCCTTTTTTGTTACGGCAATTCTGAAACTCTTTTCAACATCGGTATAGTTTCCTCTTATGAGCTGAGTGAAATATCCGGTTATAAAACTCATTGGAGTGTCGGAGATCTGCTGATTTTCCTTGCTGCTCTGAATATACCAGCTTTTCTTTACAGGATGAGTGACATTCCAGCATATTCCATGAACGGTTGTAACCGAGACGGATCCTTGAGAGGAAATATTTCTGGCACTCTGGGCAAGATATCTGTCCATGGTGAAGTCAGCCAGGAGCACATGGGAATCGTCAATTTTCAGGCTAACCGGATCAACCTGTGCAAATACTGCGGTGCACAGGACTGATGCAAGAATTAGAGCAACGGTTTTATTCTTTTTCACTGTTCCGCCCTCTGGATTATGAGTCTGATTCTGTCTGTAAAATTTGCCGGCATAATGAATGAGAGGCCGCTGCTGCCGTCTGGCAGGCAAACCTGGACTGATCGAGCCTTAAGACAGATTTTATCTCTGCATTTGATTATAAAACTGTGAACAATCCTGTTTTCGAATTCTTCCAGATCGGTTGTTATTACAAACTCATCTCCCATCCTCATGGAACTGATGTACTTGAGTCTAAGATCAACAACCGGAAATGTATAACCGTCACTGTAAATTGCAGAGTAGGGGTAGTCAATCAGATCGAAGAACCTGCTCCGTGCTGTTTCCAGATATTTTGCATAATTGCCGTGCCATACAACACCCATTGGATCGCAGTCGTAAAATTCAACCCTTCCTTGAGTTTCAAATGTAAAGTAACTCATTCTCCGTTTTCTCCTTCATTCCAGAAATCATAGAAGTTAAACCAGTCCAGAGGGGCTTGAAGCAACAGATCCTCAAGAACCTTTGCGTATGCGATTATATATTTTTCCAGATCGTCCTTTCTACTTTTGCGGCCGATGGTGATTCTGCCGAGTTCAGTCATGTAAAGTCTGCGTTTTCCGTCTACGATTACTGTATGAACTATGCATACCGGTACATTAAGCAGTGATGCCATGATCCACGGTCCTACGGGAAATTCAGCCTCACCGCCGAGAAAACTCACTTTTATGCTTTTGGTTTCTTTGCTGTTGAGCCGGTCCCCAAGCAGTGTCAGCCACTCGCCTTTTGAAAGGGATTCCTGCAGTTTCACTATTGTACCCGGGGAAATGCTGTTTACGGGAATAATGTTGATCCCGGAGTTTTGATTAATGCCTCTAAGATAATTCATGAATCCCTTATTGTTTTCGGTCTCCTGAATAATGTTGAGAGTAGTGCGATCAAGAAAATTATTTACTGCTCTGAGCATTTCTATGTCACCGATATGGGAGCCTATTATTATGTGACTGTTTTTTCTTGCGTCATGATCCCTGAGTCTTTCAAGTGCGTTGTCGATTGACTCCACATCGCTGATTTTGACTATACCCTTCCATGCCAGCATTTTTTCCAGCATGCCGACGGCAAAACGATAAATGTGACGGTGAGGCGTCAGCTTTTCAAGTTTTTTTCCTCTTTTTTCAGCGAAGTCTGTTATTCTCCTGATATAAGCTTCGCTTCTGTGTCTTAACTCTGCATTTTTCCATATGATCACAAGGGAAATGCACCATATAAGTGCATAAGCACATCTCCTTCCTAAAAGTCTGTAAATCAGAATTACCGTGCTGATACCGGGATTTGAAGTGCTGTCATGGTGCCTTGTGATCCATTCCGGACTGCTCAAAGGTATTCTCTCCTGCTGATTTTTACCGGGTGAAGCATCTTTTCAAAGCAGAGTCTGGTGTGGCAGACGCTGATTTCCAGATTGTCCCGGAACGACCTGAAATTGCTTATTCCTCCTGCAGGATAGCTGACATTGACCGGATGCTGAATAATGTCGCACCCGAACCAGTACAGTCTGATCATGATTTCAGTGTCAAAACTCATGTGGCTTCCCACATGCCTTGTATTCATAATCCTGCATGCAGGTTCGAGCGGGTATACCCTCAGTCCGCACATGGAGTCTATGATCCGGCATTTTCCAAGCTCCACCGCCACCCAGAAATGTGTTATGTAGCGTGCCAGGAATCTTCCGAGAGGTACATTCTGATATTCCGGTTTGCCTGCGACAAGAGCTCCGGGATGCTTTTCTGCCAGCCTGAGAAATTCTGGAATTGCGTGCGGATCCAGCTGATTGTCGGCATCTATCTGAAGCCCGTGGGAGAATCCTGATTCGAGGGCGAATTTGAACCCTAGCTTCATGGCACTCCCCTTGCCGCCGTTGTTTTCACTTCGGATGATAACTGTTTTTTCCGATTTTTCACCTTCCAGCTGTTCTTTTAGAGGAACCGGGTTTCCGTCATCAACTATGATAACCGGTACGTTATATTTTTCTATGTCGGCAAGGTTTTCCCTTAACCTGTCACCGTGGCGGAAGCATGGAATTATTATTACCGGATTTATTACCATTTCAGCCTTCCGCTGCAGCAGAGTTTTCCTTCATGTTTTTCGGTCAGTGAAAAATTAACTCTGCCGCCTTCCTCCTCATTAGTTATTCCTTTGATTTCGAGTTTCAGATGCATGTCCGGTCTGATGGCGGCATTAAATTTGATTTGCTGGATGGTGTAGGGGTGATTCTCAAGATCCATATTGAGAAATTCTTTCATGCAGTGAAGAAGAAAACCGATGACAGCGACTCCCGGCAGAATTTTTTCGTTCTGAAAATGTCCGTCGAACCATATCAGCTCAGGCTCGGCATGAAATTCAATTTCTGCTGATGATTCACTGCGGGCAGTAAGTTCAAACACCGGGTATTTCATGTTTAAACTCCTGTACTATTCTTACATAGTCGATTTTACCTGTCGGAGACAGAGGTAACCTTTCAACAAAAATAAAACTTCTCGGTATGGCAACAGCCGGCATTGTGCCGTTGAGCAGATTTCTTATGTGCATGAAGAACCTGCCGCTGGTCATTGAATTTCTGATCACTGTTCCCTCGGATGAAAGAACTGCCATCGCAGCCGTGTACTCCCTGTTGAATGACTCCATTGCCACAACAGCAGCCTCCTGTATCAGCTGGCAGTCGTTCAGAGCTTTTTCGACTGCGTCAAGAGATATGCGGTTGTCCTCAATTTTTACTGTTCTTGTTTTTCTTCCGTGAAGCAGAAACTGAGTCTTGCCGTTCATTTCTATGATATCACCCGTCTGGTATACCATGGTTCCGTCACTAAGCTCTGCATTGAACTGGTCGCAGTGCTTTGATGTAAAGCAGAGAATCTCATCCGAGTTCTCATCTTCCTTCACGGGGATTATTTTCGAATCAGGGAAGGTATTCCAGCATTCATTGCCTGTTTTGTTGAATCTGTATGCCATTACTCCCGTTTCCGTGCTTCCTAGAATTTCAAGCATGGGGCAGAGGAGGGAATCCAGCGTATGTTTAAGAACATGTACCGGCAGCACGCCGCCGGCGGAAAGTACAAGGGATACTTTACACGGGCATTTGCTGTCATCCATTCTTTTCAAAAAACCGGGATTTGCAACGAAAATCAGTTTCCGGTTCATATCTTTTAAAGTATTTAATTCCTCCTGGTAGGTTATCATGTCGGCCCATACCGTGATCCCGGCATAGAGCGGAAACAGCAGTCTGAAGAGCAGACCGTAGGAATGGTAGTACGGAACAGTTCCCGCATTTAGGATATTTTCTCTGTCATCAGGTTTTATTGTTTCATAGATTGCGGCCGCTTCCAGCTCGAGAAGTTGCATATTGCGCACTATCATTTTAGGAGTTCCTGTAGAACCTGATGTCAGCTGAGCTATGCGGCATTTCAGCGGATCCATTTCCAGAATTTTGCTTCTGGTTCTTTTCAGGTTTTCAGACAGATTTTTATTATCAGGAGTGACTTTCTGAATATCACAGATTCTGATTGTTTTCCTGTTTTTTAAAACACTCGGTGCCAGACTGTGATCGGTAATCAGATATTCTGCCAGAGGCGAAAAATAGTTTCCTGCAGCCACGTCTGAAACCGTCACCGCATTGTAACCCTTAAGCCAGACTGCAATGACGCAGGCAAGCAGCTGGCAGCCGTTTGCGACAGTTATCAGAATCTGATGATCCTGCGACGGTGCCTGCGGGAGCAGAGATGATATCTGATTAATTCTCAGCAGAACCTCGGCTGTATTGTGATTGCCGTTTTTATCCTCGAACAGAATTCTGTCTTCATTGAGTCCGGCAAGGCATCTGAGCATGTTTCTGGTGCTATTTATCTGCATTTTCGATTTTGGCAGTCACGATGTTTACAATATCGCCGATGGTTTTTACCGATTTGAAGTCCTCATGCGTAAAACGGCACTGAAGTTTTCTCTGCAGTTCCACAACCATGTCTGTTGCGTCAATTGAATCGAGATCAAGATCCTTTACAACATTAGATTCCATTGAAACCTTTTCCGGTTCGATTTCAAAGTTTTTCTGAATTATCTGTTTGAGGATTTCTAATATTTCTTCCTTTGACATATTGTCACCTATTTCGCCTGATTTTCTTCTATGTATCTGACAAGAGTAGCGACAGAGTAGAAGTTCTTCCGGACTTCCTCGCTGTCGTCATTTATTGCAACGCCGAATTTGTTTTTTACAGCCAGTCCGAGTTCGAGCGCATCTATGGAATCAAGACCGAGACCGTCGCCGAAAAGCGGTGCGTCGGTTTCAATATCATCCGGTGTAATCTCTTCCAAATTGAGGGCGTCTATGATGGTATTTTTTACCTGGAGGATCAATTCTTCGTTCATTTTATTTTCCTTCATTTCTGGATTGTGTCTGGTGTGTCCGCTTGTAAACACCTTTAATTCAACCTTTTGCAATGTTTAAAATTTTATGTGTTTTCAAAGCTGCAGCATTTAATCTTAGACATACTGCCGATGCTGTCATATCCTGCGACTGTTCGGAACACATCAGTGTCTGAAAAACATGACTTTGAATTTTCTGCCGGATGCGTACGGGTTTATGCTCCCTTTTCATCTTTCTGATGCTTTTTGTACTGACAGTTCCTTTTGGCATGCTCCAAACTGTTAAACAATGCTGTTCATTAACATAACGTGAGTATTATACCGAAAGTGCAGTAATAATAACGTTTTTTGATTAATTTTAAAAAATTAAAACCGGTGCTGTTTTTTCGACTCTACATTCATATTTCGTTCAGTTTTTCATTGTAGTCGGTTTCCAGTTTTTTTGTCAGACGCCGGGCTGAAATTCCAGCAGCATTGCTGTACAGTTCATCGGTAATATTCTCTGTTCCCAGTGGAACTATATAAAACTGAGGCGTTGAATCAGTCATTGAGTCTGAAAAAAAACGGTGCTGCAGATATCCTGGCGTGTCGCAGCGGATAAAAATCTTGTATACAGGCATTTTGTTTCTTATTGCAATCTGTGCAGCTCCGCGGCTGAATTTTAAAGGAAGAGTCTTGGTTCTTGAGCCCTCGGGAAAAATCAGCAGATTTGCGTTGTCTTCAAGATGTTTGTTTATGTCCTCAATATCACTGTCGTTGCCGATGTAGTCAAGACCGCGAAGTACGAATTTCATGAACCCTTTTTTCAGAGACTGTTTAAAAATAGTTGTGGTGTTCGGATTCATACATGATATGAGGATCACATAATCCACAAGTGACGGATGATTTGCTATCACCACGCTCCCTCTGAGCTCATTAAGTTCCTTTTCTTTCGCCACGGATGTTTTGAAAACACCGGCTAGGCGGCAGTAGCGGACAAAGTATCTGCAGAAACTCCGGACTGTTTTTCTGAAATAAAGGCATCTTTTTTTCTGATTCCTTACGCATATGTACAGAACCAGCGATACCGCAGTTCCGAGGAACAGCGATCCGGCGATGAATTGAGCATATGCTCCTGCAGTAGCCAGTTTTTTCAGCATGAAAGTATGCTCTTGGCAAAATCGTAGGGACTGATGCCCGAAAGAGCGTCAGCATCCAGTTCCAGTGTCTGCAGATCCCTGTTCCCTTCATTTTTTCCAAGAAGAAGAGCAAGTGCAAACGGTCCCTTGAAGTCGCATTCCTGCGGAAAAGTCATAAGCTGCTGATTTGCTATATCCTCCTCATAGCATACGACCAGAATTTTTGACGAATTCTCCTCGTGAAGTGATGCGTATGCCTCTGTAAGTGCAGCAAGAAGAGTGTCCTCACCTCCGGCAAGGGACGTGACCTCGCCGGAAAAACCGCTTACAATGGTCGCTATTCCGGCGTTGGCATTGTGAACTGATGCTGAAAATTCAGCTGGCGACAGATCCTCCCTGCCGAAAATGCTGCATATAAGTTTAAGACAGCGTGGAATTTCGCCGCATCTTGATGCAAATACGAGTTTCGAAATTTCCGATCCGTATTTTGTCAGGTAGTCAGCTGTCAGCCCCACTGCAAGCCGTCCCGCCGGGTTAAGACGCCTTCTCTGCATAAGAGGAATCTTTCTGATCTCTTCACTGCATTCATCTTCATTGTCTCTCATTGACAGCAGTCTGCTGGAATGTAATGCGAATTTATAGCCGTGCAAATTTTTTCCTTGAATTTAAACTGTGCAGTGACGGAAACTCCGGCTGAAGGGTAATTCCGCCGGAAACCTGGTATGCCTTATATTCTTGGCAGTTATTCCGTTAAGAACTTGCGACTTTTGATCGCATTGAGTTTTTTGTCAATGTCAAGCTGAAGATTTCTTACCCATCTGTTATATGTTTTATGGATTGTATCCCCCTTCCTTTCCAGACTGCCCGTACTGTTCTTCCATTCAATTGTGTATTTTGTTGCATCATAGTTTATCTGAACTGTAGCACTCATTCCCGGTTTGGAATATACGGCTGTGACGTAACTGCTGGTGACATTGTCCACTCTCCAGTCCCGTCCCTCACAAGCAAGTATGATGCTGTTTTTAATTTCATTTATGCTCAGTTCATCGGAATTGTAAATCTGTGAGGTCGGGGTTTCTATTTGCGTTGTTGTGCAGCCTGTCAGGGAAAATGTAAGAAATACAGCAAATGCTGTAAGAAATATCCTGAATCTGTTCATGGAGCTGTCCTTATTGCCTGTTAATGTTTAAGCGTAGATGGATAAATGCAAGTCGTTTTTTTTACTGCTTTCTGCAGCCGATTGCCTGCCACAGTACTGATATGATACATTTTTTTTACAGAAAAAATCATGTAATTCATTTCAAAAAAATTGTGATACAATACGCAAAATTTTTTCTTTTACAGGTTTTTAAGAAGATTCAGAATGTTTCAGGTTTTAAGAAGCTGGTACCGCAGTTTACTGAGTGATCCTAATTCAGCTACTTTTTTTATCATAATAGCTGTTCTTTTTACTGTTATATACTTTTATTCCGGCATTTTTATGCCTATCCTTGTGGCTCTTGGAGTGTCGTACATTCTTGAAGCTCCGATTAATTTTCTTGAGCGTAAGAAGATCCTCAGAAGAACTATTTCAACATACATAATCATCCTGCTTTTTTTCGTTTTTCTCGGTCTTTTCTGTGTTTATGTAGGTCCGAGCATAGTTTCGCAGGGTTCTGATCTGATTAACCGTATACCTTCAATTATTTCCCAGACATCTGATTATATCAAGGCAAAGATTGAGGAGTACCCGCATATATTTGAACATATTGACATTGACGCCATCAGTGCCCACATTACAAATTCCATAACGTCTTTCAGCACTGAATTTATCAAGAGCAATCTGCTTGGATATCTGATGAATGTGACGTCATTTGTTATGTACCTTATTCTTATTCCGCTGCTCGCATTTTTCATGCTTAAGGACAAGCATGTTCTGATTGCCGGTGTGAAAGGTTTCTTTCCGCCGAATCTTGAACTTGCCTCGGATATGTGGAAGAAAATGAATACCCAGCTGATGAACTATGTCAGCGGAAAGTTTATTCATATCATTGTTATATCAGTGCTTAATTTTATTATTTTCTACTGCTTTGGTCTGAATTACGCCATTCTGCTTGGATTGCTGGTGGGACTGTCTGTGCTTATTCCTGTAGTCGGCGCAGGTATAGTCACCGTTCCTGTTGCACTTGTGGCTTTCACCCAGTTCGGTGCTGATTCAACCCTGTGGACTCTTCTTGGCGTTTATGCTGCAGGTCTTGCTCTTGATGCGAATCTGATTACGCCGATGCTGTTCTCTGAAAAAATGAAGCTTCATCCTTTTGTTATTCTGGCGTCGGTTCTGGTGTTCGGATCAATGTGGGGGTTCTGGGGAGTTTTCTTTGCCATCCCTCTTGCAACATTTTTTAAAACGATCTATCTCAACTGGCCGCGCGGTAAGTATGTCGATTCGGATGTTTCCTGTGAAACAGGTAATTTCCAGGATAATGCAGGAGGCAGATCCGCTGCACAGACTGCCAGGGATGATCTTGAAGAGGTCGTTGAAACGCTGTCCTCTGCAAGAAAAAAACTGGGTGCGGTTTTGAATGAACTGGATTGTATTGAAGCTGATGTCTGCAGCGTGTCTAAAGAAGAAGCACAGGAAAAAGCAGACGAAGTGAAAAACTGACAGGTAAAATTCTGATCAGCTCCTGCAGAAACGGATGTAATGTTGTTTATGTCCGTTTTTTTTTTGTGTGTGACATTTTGAGATTTCCGGAATGTACCGGAGACTTTGCCGGTGGCATTCAGTCTGCAGGTTCGTGTCAGAACTGAAAAGCAGTACTTAAGACGTATAAAGAACAAAAATCTTCTTCTTGATCCATCTTCAAAACAGCAGGATTGGAGTTCAGGGATCAATCATTCCATTAACACTGATTTTTCTTTGTTTTGTTTATTTTCTGGCTCTGTTCAGTAAAAATATTGATGTAGTCGCTGTTCATGAGTGATTTGTATCGCGTTTTTTAAAGTGCGTATTCTTGAAAAGATGAGAATATTTGGCTCTTTACAAATTCGAGTTGGAAAAATCTGATTCAACATTGTTGGGTCTTTGCAAAACTCGGTTGGAAATATTTAGGATGATTTAGGCTCTCCATAAAAATAAGTTGGAAATAATCATTAATCTTATTTCGAAATATCAATAATCTTTAGAAAGAAATATTCATCATCGTTGAATCCATATGCCTTTCTTCTCATCGTTTTTATCTTATTGTTTAAGCCTG
>JAEEOK010000073.1 GCA_016284235.1 Succinivibrionaceae bacterium | reverse complement strand
TCATTTATTGCCGTAACTATCGCATCCATCAACATTTTCGGTGGTTTTACCGTTACGCAGCGTATGCTGAAGATGTTCAGAAAGGATAAGTAGGAGATATATAAATGTCATATGGTTTAGTTACAGCTGCTTATATAATATCAGCTATCCTGTTTATTCTTGCCTTGGCCGGTCTTTCCAAGCAGGAAACCGCAAAAGCTGGTAATCTGTCCGGTATAGTCGGTATGGTTATCGCTCTTATTGCAACAATTTTTGGACCGACATTTGCCTGGGGCGGCTTTGCTTTGATTGCAGTTGCCATGGCTATAGGTGCAGTTATCGGTGTTTATCTTGCGTTGAAGGTTGAAATGACCGGTATGCCGGAACTTATTGCTATGCTTCACAGCTTTGTGGGTCTGGCTGCTGTTCTTGTCGGTTTCTGTACTTTCATTAATCTGAATGCAAATGAAGCTCCTGTTGATGTTCCTGTCAGTGTTGTTAATCAGACAGGTGCGCTTCCTGCACAGATGGCACCAGGCACAGGCAGCTTGATTGTTAGAGGAATGAGCATGTCAGGTGATTCAGTTCCAGCTGATGCTCAGACACAACAGCTTGCAGTATCCACTATTGTCAAGGATCAGAATTCTGTTCTTGTTGAAATCAAATTGCCACAGGAAGCAAAGAAGGCTGATACTGATGTAAAAGAGAAGGATCACAGTTCAATTGTTGTTGAAATGGTTGAAATATTCCTTGGTATTTTCATCGGTGCGGTAACCTTTACAGGATCTATTATCGCTTTCGGAAAGTTAAGAGGCATTATCGCGTCTAAGGCTCTTGAACTTCCGTTCAAGCATTACTGGAATCTCCTTGCTCTTGTGCTTTGCGCAGTTCTGTTTGGAGTATTCCTTTCTCTTGGCGTTTCTGCTGCCGGTTACGTCATCCTGATCATAATGACTCTGATTGCATTTGTTTTCGGTGTTCATCTGGTTATGTCCATCGGCGGTGCAGATATGCCGGTTGTTATTTCAATGCTGAATTCATATTCAGGTTGGGCTGCAGCCGCTGCAGGCTTTATGTTAAGCAATGATCTTCTCATTGTAACAGGATCTCTCGTTGGTTCTTCCGGTGCAATTCTTTCTTACATTATGTGTAAGGCTATGAACCGTTCTTTCATTTCTGTTATAGCAGGCGGTTTTGGAAATGCTCCTCAGGCTGCAGATGATACTCCAGAGGGAGAAATTCGCGAAGTCAAGCCAGCTGATGTTGCTGAAATGCTTAAGAATTCTAATTCTGTAGTAATCACCCCGGGTTACGGTATGGCAGTTGCTCAGGCTCAGTATCCTGTTGCTGAACTTACTCAGAAACTTCGTGATATGGGTGTTGAGGTTCGCTTCGGTATCCATCCTGTTGCAGGTCGTCTGCCTGGTCATATGAACGTGCTTCTTGCTGAAGCGAAGGTTCCTTATGACATCGTACTTGAAATGGATGAAATCAACGATGACTTCGAGAATACCGATACTGTACTTGTAATAGGTGCAAATGATACTGTAAATCCAGCAGCTGCTGAAAATACAAGCAGTCCTATCTACGGTATGCCTGTTCTTGAAGTGTGGAAGGCTCAGAATGTAGTTGTATTCAAGCGCAGTATGAATGCCGGATATGCCGGTGTTCAGAATCCTCTGTTCTTCAAGGATAATACATCTATGTGCTTCGGTGATGCCAAGGCTACTGTTAATGAAATTTTAAGCAATTTCTAAAACAGTCAGTTTTTAATAAATACTGTTAGGGATCCGTTCGGGTCCCTTTTTTTTATCTGATTGCGCCTCAAAACCGCGGGAGGATATAAGTCATAAAAACAGGTACGCTCTTTCTGCTGACAGAGATGACTTCTGCTTTCTCAATGACGGCAAATCAGTCCTGTGTATAGCCGAAGAGCTTGAAGTGAACCGTATTGCCGGTCAGCAGCAGAAAACCGCCGAGGTTAGCCTGCCGCTTGCTGAGGGAACATGCAGGAATCCCCTGCCTTTATGCAGAGGAGAATGTCAGGTCATTGAAGCACTGGAAAAAATAAAAACAGACCAGTGTATATTTAAAAGGCACTAACATCAGTTAATGCCTTATTTTATTTCCTGGATTTGACTGTTTTGACGAATAATTACAGATCTGTTACCTCAATTGAGTCAGATGTAAGAGCGTCAGCTGAAGGTTTCAGTTTTGGTTCCGTCGCTTCTTTTGCACCGGAACTGTCTATGTACTGGTATAGTTTGATAACCTTTACTACGCCGTCTGTCTGTGCAGCTATCCTGGCAGCACGTTCTCCTTCTGATCTGGTAACCACACCCATCAGGTAAACTGTGCCGTTTTCTGTTACAACTTTGAAAGTATTGGTGTTTATTCCTGATTCACCAATAAATTTAGTCTTGATCTTGGTTGTGATCCAGCTGTCTTTGCTTGACTGTCCCATGCTGACGTTATCTTCAATGGTCAGACCGTTGTAGACTCTCTTAACACCTTTGATTTTCATGCATGTTTTTTCAAGGTTTTCTTTTATGACAGTTGAGTGAGTCTGTCCGTGGACCAGAAGCACTCCGTCGACAGATGTTGTACCGATATTGCTTCTGCCGAAACCTATTTCGTCTATACTTTTGATTTCATCTTTTGCTACTGATTCTATAGCACTGTCATCTATCATTACACCGACAGTCCTTCTTTCGCCCACCACGGAGGCGGCACCGGCACCTGCGGCTCCGGCTATAAGAACCGTTGCACACCCTGATAGAACGGAAGATGATAAAAAAGCCAGTAGTGCTAATTGTGTTATTTTCATTCACTTATCCTTTTTGTTTAAGGGATCAAATAAAACGTATCGGGTTTAGTTTCTTTTCATATGAAAGAAATTAATCAATGTTCCTGTGATTTTTTGCTTCAGAATATTCCTCGCTAGGACGGAGATGTTGTTATCTCATGTCTTATTGTTCTTGTGATGGATTGGAGTACATACATAAGTACAAGTGAGGCGGCATCCTGGTTCGAAACCGCACTGAAATTTAAGTTTATGCTATCACATCCAAGTCTGTCTGCAATAAATGAATCAGTACTGCTGGAACTCAGATTGATAATCAAACTCTTGTTTGCATGCGCCCTTTCTATAAGTTTTACCAGTGCAGGCTCTGACGGATCCGGTCTGCTGTTCGCAGGATTTTCACCCGGGACAAGCATTAGAAGATCACCTTCATGACTTACCATATCAAACTGAGCGCTGAATATATATGCCGGATCTCCTCTTTTTAGCAGCGCAAGGTTCCTGGAATCACTATTCAGCGAATATACGGATATTTTTCCGGTTTTCTGAATAAAAATATTGTTAAGTTCCTGTGCAAAACTGTCACATATTGGAATATTGTTGTATGTGGCACAAAGAATCACTCTTTTGTCCAGCTGAATGCATGAAAATACTGTGGCGATAATCATATTCAGCGTGTCACTGAACATATCATTGACATAATCCAGGGACTGGTGAACTGTTTCAATGTATTTTTGAACTTCAGTCATAGTTTCAGATTTCTCCGTATATTCTTTGGACAGGGATAAAATATCCCATATTCCATATGATGTTCAGAAAATTATGAGTGACAAAAAAGCAGAAATGCATATGCATTTCTGCTCATAATGAGATCCGGTATATTTACTGTATAGTCACCCACTGGAATCCTGCAATCAGTTTGCCGTCAGGCTCAACTGTGATGTTTCCGGTAAGACCATCAATTGAACGTCTGCTGCCGGCCATGGATGACAGTTCCGGAACGATTGACACGGCGTCATATCCCATGGCAAAGAATGTAAGAACGCTTATATTTGATGAATCGAGATTGTCGCTGATATCTTCCTTTAAATCATAGTCTTCCACCAGCCACGGCAGATCACCAATGTTAATCCCCTTCATTTTTCTTGTTACAGAAGCGTAAAGATTTCCAGGATTTGAGTTTGAGGTGATGTAGTAGGATCTGTTTCCAGGGTAATCTGCATCAATCTGTTCTCTGATTACAGAAACCTCAAGAGCGGATCCGCAAATGTAGACAGCATCTACATTACCGTATGACATACCTTCAGAAATGGCATAATTGACATCCTGCTTGTTCATAAATCTTTTGACAATAACGTCATCAGCGGATCCAGTGTATGATTCCCACTGTCTTCTGAATCCGGATATGATTCTTGAACCCTTTTCTGTGTTAGGTACGATCAGCAGCGGTGTATAGTGACCGTCGCGGCGGATCTTCTTGGCAGCCTGGACACCTTCGTTTTCAGGAGTAAGGGCGAAGAAGTATGCATTGTCTGCCGATACATTGTCAAATGAATTGATGGCGAGTGTAGGTACCATAAGTCCGTTGTTGAGCACCTTGCTTACGTTTTCCTTGGTTAAAGGTCCTATAACAAAGCCTGCACCGTCTGCAACAGCCTCGTTGTACACTGCAGCCACGTTTTCGGTATTGGAGTCATAGTAGCGTATGCTGCTTGTAAGCCCCTTTTCCCGTTGAGCCATCATTATTCCCTGACGGAAGGCGTCACCGTAGGTTGCAAGTTTGCCGGACAGAGGCATTATTACCGCAATGTGACTGATGTCTGCATCCGAACTGAATTTTACCGGGTTTCTTCCTGATGAAGAAGGAACAAGCCTGGTTCCAATCAGAAGTCGGGCCGGGTGCTCGGGATATTTTTCAAGCCACTGGCTGTCGAGATCGGCAAGGTTGCCGCCTGCATGATTTTTGTGGTTTCTGGCGAACTCGACATAGCCTGCATCCAGTTCGTTTCTTCCTTCTGCCAAAATCTTGTCTAGCTGCGCATCACTCATATCCAAAAGAATTGTCATAATAGTCTTCTGGTTTTTCGCAACTGTTTCCGTGTCATATTCATCTATGTACTGATTAAGGATTACATAGTTATGATAGGCTTCAAGTTTGCTGCCGGTTTTATTTTGAGTGTTTGCTAAGATTACATAATAATTGGCACTTTCCAATCTTGAAAGAGAACGGGCATGAACCTGTTTCAACTCTTCAAGAGTCTTCTGATATATCTGCCTGCTGTAGTACAGATATGCCGTAGCAAGATGAACCTTGGATTCCTCCAGCTGAGTAAGAGAGTGCTCTCTGGCGTATTTCAGCCACACTTCTGCCTTTTCATAGTTTTGCTCTTTGATATAACTGCGGGCAACGAGAATTGCATACTCATGTTGCATGTTTGCATCAGCTTTGTCGAAGAGATCTCTGTACCATGATGATGGATGAGTGATTGTACTGAACGCAGTGAGCGTTTCGTTCGGGTTGTCGTCGTAGCCGCCTCCGGTTGACATACAGCCGGTTGCTATGAATGTAGCAAGAACCAGAGGTGAAAGACTCTTTAATAGTTTCATTTTAAACTTTTTCCATTCAAAATTTTTTTTTGCATTTTATCACATTATTATCACATTATTAACAAATCTGAAGTGAGTGATCAGACTGATCCTCCGGAGTAATTTGCAGAATTGCACAACAGAAAGTGTGGACGGATGTGATATGTGATCCCTGCTGTTTAGATAATTTTCACTTTGTGATATAAAGCGCAGGGGCGAAGCCGATCCTCCGGACGGCAGCCTTCCGGAAGGTTAACTTTTTTATTTTGATGCCTGGGGTGATCAATCCCTTTGTCAGAAAATGGATTTATGTGGAATTTTGTAACTCTGAAGTGAATTTGCGTATGAAAAAAATATTTGGAAAGCTCCCCTTGTCAGGACTTATCCTGCTTGGTGCGTTTGCTCCGGTCTGCTGCAGTGCGGATGATGAGATAGATGAACATGCTCCCTTTGCTAAAATTAAAAAGGCCGTGGAGACAAATGACAAGGATCTGTTCGTTTCATCTCTGAGATTCCCGCTGACCATGTGCTTTACAGGAGTACCGGTAAGGTATGTTGAGCCGTCGGAACTTGAACCGTTCAGTCTGGAGCTTATTCTTGGCAGTCAGAATATGATTAAGGCTTTTGCTGAGTCCGCGAAAGATCGCCGTACCGGTGAAGCATATGAGATGGCTTATGATAACGAGCAGGTATTCGGATTTTATGCCCATGCTTCGGATAATGAATGGCTCTCCCTTTCCTACACATCCAAAGGTGTTTATGAGATCAGAGACAGCCGCTGCAGTGAGAAGGCACCTGCGAAACTGACTTTCTGCAACAATGATGAGCAGGATGCCAGGATCAATATGTTTGCAAGACTCAGCAAATGGTTTTCAAATTCAGGAGTATATGAAAATTTTGTAGATCATTCCTACTCAAAGATTGTAGCAAAATCAGGCTATGACGCAGCCGGAGGCAGCTACGAGTTCACCCTGAACGGTAAGAAGCTTAATCTTACCAGGGATCCGAAATCGTATGATGAATCACCAGTTTATTATGATGATCAATATGAGTACATGATAATGTCACCTGGAATGATCGGTGAGGATTACTGTGATGGTCCGATGCTCTGCCGCAATATCCCTTTCCTGCATGTTTTTGCAAAGAAAAAGGGCAGTCAGACATGTGATCCCGGTGAAATGGTTTTTGCGGAAAAGGAAACTCTTAATTTCTGTCCTTTCAACCAGCTTCAAAATGAGGAAATCAGACTGTTCAGTGAAGGTTTCACCACGAATGTTGATTCCATAATAAACAAGCAGTACAGATCCGGGAGCGGAGCATTGCTGCGTTTTGAAGGCAGACTGTACTCATATAATGACGAGCCGGCTCCTGAAAATATTCCTGATTCGGAAAAAAGCAACTACTATACCAGAAATTTTGCAGTTCTTTCGTTCAATGGAAGAAAGTATGAATCTGCTGTAGGCGGTTCTGAAAGAAATCCTGCGAAAATTATTTTCAGTTCTGATGAACTTGAGATCATGGCTCTGCCTGAGGGTGATTATGATCAGGATAATACTGATAATCCTTCTTTGAACTGTGTCGGCGGATTCTATGATGAAAAGTGCAATCTTAATCCTGTGCGTTATGTTCTTTTTGTGAGAAACAAGACTGGCGAGTGTGAGCGTTATTCCCTGGATATGGCTAAATAATTAATTAAGGAAAGATGATGGTTTTAAATAGAACATGTTTGGGTAAAGTATGTGTTGCTGGTCTGCTTACCTGTATTTCCTGTCTTCCTGCCGCAGCGGGAGAAGTCGAGGACGTATTCTCGATTATAACTTCAGATTACAATGCCTCCATACCAGAAGGAAAGGCTCCGCTTGTTTATAAGAATTTCTGTCCGAATAATCCTGATATTCAAAGTGTTATTGATTACTATGTCATTGCCAATAACAAGAGAAAGTATTATGTCGAGAAGATCCCTAATTTTCTAGGGGGAGCCAACGACACTTCGTATAAAAGTGAAAACAGTTCAATGTCTTCCCGATCTTTTCCTCTTATAGACTGGGCATATAATTCAATCACCTGGTCAGGCGAGGCAATGAAGTTTTACTACCTCGTTGCATCATCATGGGCTCTTGGACCGATTTTCAATATATGTCCGGATCGCAAGGCAAAACCGACAGGAAGACTTGTAATGACTATGGCTGTAGGTGAGGATTATAATCTTCTCGGAACAGATACCGTTCCATACCAGGTTGATTGCAAGACTGACAATTACTGCAATTCGGGTCTGAGTGATTTCAATCCGTATCGCAAGGTCCTTATGATTACCCGTGAGGATGGAGGGTTCTGCTCAGCGACAGTATTCAGTTCTGATCGCGTCGATCCAGAGTATACAGAGACAAATAGGCTGTACAGAAATGAAATCAGACTTTTTGCCCCTCACGGAAATTTCAGATTTGAGATTATGCAGAAGGAATGGGTCAATCCTAAACAGAAAATCAGCGGTTTTTTCTCATATGATCTAAACACTCTCACAATTAAAGGAGTCAAATACAGACTTATTCCTGCCGGAAAACCATGGAATAAAGGCATATGGTATTTGAAAGGCAACGGCGAATATCATGAAAAATGGATATATATATATCCTACTGGAAACATAGATCATGTCTATGAGGACAGTCTTCAGCCTAAATATCACAAGGCGGACAAGGTGATAGTCACCCTGTTCCCGCAGTGGTCCTATTCCACAGATGACAGAACGGAGCGTTTTGTTCTTTATCCGAAGAAAAAATAGACTGAATCAGGCGTTTTGAGAAAGCGCATTTGATTCTTTCTACAGTTTGGACAGGCGGTCAGAGTGCCGCCTTTTTTTCTTCCTTTTGCATCATGCCTGTCTTTGCGTTAAGTTCACTGAATGCTGAAGCTCTTAATTTTTCGAAGGGAAACAGTCCGTTGATTTTTTAGAAAAAAATCCAGCAATACTTGACATATGTCACGTTAAATTGTATCATGCCTTGCCCTTTGATGTATAAGGGAAGGTTTATTATTATTTTTTTGATAGTATTCAGGAGTTTGTTCCATAATGGCAACTATTAACCAGTTGGTACGCAAACCTCGTGTAAGAAAGGTAATCAAGTCTGCAGTTCCTGCGCTTGCCGGTTGCCCTCAGAAGCGTGGCGTATGTACTCGTGTTTATACTACAACACCTAAGAAGCCTAATTCGGCAATGCGTAAGGTTTGCCGTGTTCGTCTTACAAACGGTTTTGAAGTAACTTCTTATATCGGCGGTGAAGGCCACAACCTGCAGGAGCACTCAGTTGTTCTTATTCGTGGCGGTCGTGTTAAGGATCTTCCTGGTGTACGTTATCACACCATCCGTGGATCTCTCGATTGCGCCGGTGTTAAGGATCGCAAGCAGGGTCGTTCCAAGTACGGTGTTAAGAAGCCTAAGGCTTAATGGAATTCCCCATTGAGTAAGGCCAAACACAGTATTGAATTTTTTTTGTTTTAGTTTTGGGTATAACCTGAAGTTAAGAGGAATTATTAAATGCCAAGACGTCGTGAAGTCGGTCAACGTAAGATTCTGCCAGATCCAAAGTTCGGTTCAGAATTGTTGGCTAAATTTATTAATGTTGTTATGGTGGACGGCAAGAAGTCCATTTCAGAAAGTATTGTATACGGTGCTTTAGATATTATTGCCTCAAAGAGCGGCAAGGATCATCTGGTGATCTTCGAGGAAGCACTCGATCATATTCGTCCTACTGTTGAAGTTAAGTCCCGCCGTGTGGGTGGTTCAACCTATCAGGTACCTGTTGAGGTTCGTCCGTCACGCCGCAATGCTCTTGCAATGCGCTGGCTGGTTGAAGCAGCTCGCAAGCGTGGTGAAAAGTCCATGGCTCAGAGACTGGCAGGAGAACTGCTTGACGCCTCTGACAACAAGGGCAGCGCTGTAAGAAAGCGTGAGGATGTTCATCGTATGGCTGAAGCCAACAAGGCTTTTGCTCATTATCGCTGGTAGTAATTTGATTAACCAAGCCGCATGATTATGTTGTTTCGTGCGGCATTTATTAAGGAAACTTATAGTGGCTCGAGAAACCCCCATATCGCTGTACCGTAATATCGGTATTTCAGCACATATAGATGCCGGTAAGACTACTACTACAGAACGTATTCTTTTTTACACCGGTGTAAACCACAAACTCGGTGAAGTTCATGATGGTGCCGCTACCATGGACTGGATGGCTCAGGAACAGGAGCGCGGTATTACAATTACCTCTGCTGCTACCACTTGCTTCTGGAGCGGTATGTCTCATCAGTACGACAAGCACCGTATCAACATTATCGACACCCCAGGTCACGTTGACTTTACTATTGAAGTAGAGCGTTCAATGCGTGTTCTTGATGGTGCAGTAATGGTTTACTGTGCAGTAGGCGGTGTACAGCCTCAGTCAGAGACAGTATGGCGTCAGGCTAACAAGTACCACGTACCTCGTATTGCATTTGTTAACAAGATGGATCGTACCGGTGCAAACTTCTTCCGTGCCGTAGATCAGATCAAGACCAAACTCCATGCAGAGCCTGTACCTTTACAGATTCCAGTCGGCGCCGAGGACAACTTTACCGGCGTTATAGATCTGATAAAGATGAAGGCTATCAAATGGAACGAGGAAAACCAGGGTTTAACTTTTGATTATGTTGATATCCCTGACAATCTTAAGGACCAGGCTGAAGAATTCCGTCAGAAGCTTGTTGAGGCAGCTGCTGAGGCTGATGAGGCACTGATGGAGAAATTCTTCAACGGTGAAGAGCTTTCCGAGGATGAGATCAAGAAGGCGCTGCGTAAGCGTGTTCTCAACAATGAGATTGTACCTGTTACCTGCGGTTCAGCATTCAAGAACAAAGGTGTTCAGGCAATGCTCGATGCAGTTGTTGACTATCTCCCGTCTCCTATTGATGTTCCAGATGTTAAGGGTGAAACTGTTGACGGTGAGCCGGCAACCCGCAAGGCTTCAGATACAGAGTCCTTCTCAGCACTGGCTTTCAAGATTGCTACCGATCCGTTTGTTGGTAATCTTACATTCATCCGCTGCTATTCAGGTGTTGTAAGACAGGGTGATTTTGTATTCAATCCTGTTAAGCAGAAGAGAGAAAGATTCGGCCGTATCGTACAGATGCACGCTAACAAGCGTCAGGAAATTACTGAAATTCTGGCTGGTGATATTGCCGCTGCAATCGGTCTTAAGGATGCAACTACCGGTGATACACTCTGTGATGAGGCAAATCCAATCATTCTCGAGAGAATGGAATTCCCGGAGCCTGTTATTTCTGTAGCCGTTGAGCCTAAGACCAAGAACGATCAGGAAAAAATGTCTCTTGCTCTTAACCGTCTTGCTCAGGAAGATCCTTCTTTCAGAGTTCATACTGACGAGGAATCTGGTCAGACAATTATTGCCGGTATGGGTGAACTGCATCTTGACATTATAGTTGATCGTATGAAGCGTGAATTCAAGGTTGACTGCAATGTAGGCAAACCTCAGGTTGCATACCGTGAAACTATCCGTACCAAGGTTGAGTACGAAGGCAAATTCGTTCGTCAGTCTGGCGGTCACGGTCAGTACGGTCACTGCTGGCTTCGTCTTGAGCCTCTTGAGCCTGGTAAGGGATATGAATTTGCCAGTGAGATTGTCGGCGGTGTAATTCCTAAGGAATTCATCCCAGCTATCGACAAGGGATGTCAGGAGCAGGTTGCAAGCGGTGTTCTTGCTGGTTATCCAGTTGTTGATGTTAAGGTTACCGTATATGACGGTTCCTACCATGAAGTTGACTCTTCTGAACTGGCATTCAAGACTGCTGCATCTATCGCATTCAAGGGTGCGTTTAAGAAGGCAAATCCTGTTCTTCTCGAGCCTATAATGAAGGTTGAGGTTGAAACTCCTGAAGAGTACATGGGTGATGTTATCGGTGACCTGAACCGTCGCCGCGGTATCGTTGAGGGTATGGAAGACAATACCTCCGGTGGTAAGATCATCAATGCAATGGTACCACTGGCTGAGATGTTCGGTTATGCAACTGATCTTCGTTCTCAGACTCAGGGTCGCGCCTCCTATGTAATGGAGTTTGGCAAGTATGCAGAAACTCCACAGGCTATTGCAGATTCTGTAATTGAAGCTCGTCAGAGCAAGTAATTGAAAAGGCTGTGCCGGATTGTCCATGCCGGCACGGTTTAGTAAATTTGATATTTAAGGAAAAAAAATGGCAAAGGAAAAATTTGAACGTACAAAGACCCACGTAAACGTAGGTACAATCGGTCACGTAGACCACGGTAAGACCACTCTGACCGCAGCAATTACCAACGTGCTTGCAAAGAAGTTCGGCGGT
>JAEEOK010000072.1 GCA_016284235.1 Succinivibrionaceae bacterium | reverse complement strand
TCATCCTCCCGGCAAAAATCCACCTTTTTATTTTCCAATGAGGGTAAGCAATAAAAGCAGGAATTTCCTGTACAGTTTCTGGTGGTTTCCTTACAGTCATATTTCACTCTGTTTACCAGCTGTGCTGTAAATTCGTAATCTTTATCCGAAGGGATGGGATCGGCCACAGCATATTTGCAGCAGTCCTCTACACACTTTATTGTATTTTCCGCATCCGACAGTTCCGCATACGGATGAGCCAGATTTAAGCAGTATGTAGAAACCTGAGGAGCGTATTATTCCATTGACTATGTCAAGAGTTATGTTATAATTCCTGAATAAATAACAAATGGAGCTTCAGCCCATATTGGACTGAAGCTCTGATATTCGATTAACTTCCAATTTTATGTTCCAGCAGTCAACCCGACAAATCCGAATTTGAATTACTCTCTAACAAGTGCATACATTTTCATATCAACGATATTGCCACATTTCACAGCATTAATCCTTCGGTACTCTGTAGAATCTCCCACTGATTCTTTCGGACTTGAATACATTGATAAATGCGTCCGGCTCCGCATCTCTTATTGCTGTTACAATCTTGTTGACCTCATTACTCGAAACTATTGAATACACAACCTTCTTTTCATCGTGTTCATAAGATCCTTCTCCATCAATGATGGTGGCGCCATGATGTGAGCGATTAAATATGATCTCAGTTACAAGGACCGGTTCCTTCGTGACAACAAATATTGTCGATTGCTGGTATTTTCTATATAGAACACGGATAGTCATAGTGGATACATACTGGAAAATGATGGAATACAGAGCCTTATCCCATGAGAACAAAAATCCGGCGATAGTCAGGATGATTACATTGACTATTAGCACAACATTAAAAGAATCAATTCCGTTTTTCTCAGAAAGATATATGGCAACAAAATCTGTTCCTCCGCTCGTTGCGTCAGCAAGAAGGCACAAACTGATGGCCACGCCGTTGATCAGTCCGCCAAAGATACATATCAGAAGTATATCTTTGGTCAGCGTATATGACGGTATAAGATCTGTCAGGATACCGGTAAGAAGTATGACAACACAGGACAGGGCGGTGAATTTCTTACCTATAAATTTGAAACCTATATATATGGGTATTGCATTGATAAGTATATTTACCGGTGTGTAGGGGATACTAACGGAAAAGAATTTGTCAAAAAACTCCTGTATCAGGAGCGTAAGTCCTGTTGCCCCTCCCGGAATCAAACCGCCCGTATGCACAAAGGTTTTGATACTTACGGCAAATATGAACGAGGCAATGACTATCACAAAGACTCGGGCAGCTATATTTGTTTCCTTTTTCGGAAAATTATCCTGTTCGTTCTTCTGCATATTTTCTCCTGCGTTTGCCACTGTTTTCATTTTATCACATATCTCTATAAACAATTCACGAATTCGCTGCTCATCTTCCGGTTGAACACGCTAACACTTCAGCCCGACAAACTGCGATTTGTCATCGTCCATAAAACTGAAATATAATACTAACTAATTATAACATAACTCTTGACATAGTCAATGAAATAATATATAGTCAAAACGAGCTGAACAATGAATTTTACCATTATCCAGCTCGCTAATTGTCTTAGGAGATATAATTTACAGAAAATCTTTCACACACTCGTACATTTTGAGCATTCTTGATATATCTCATCTTGTCAATATCTTTATATTTACAAAGAGATGAGCCCCTAGAACTCATCTATACTTATTTACACTGGTTCAAAAATGATCAATTGAGTACCTGGAATATCCACTGAGCGAATAACTTCTCCACCCCAAGCCTCGTGGTGTGTCTCCTTATCATAGATAATCATGCATTTCAATATCTGTGCCTTTTGATTTTGGCCATATTCATCATAATCGCCACTTTGTTTCAAACTAGGACAATAATATGTATAAACTACTGAAGTCTCAGTCTCTTCTACCCCTCGCCACAAGAGATAATCATTGTCAAAAGTCGATAAGTAAAAATCCCCTTCCGATAGAATATTGTCAACGGTCAGTTCTCCCAAATAAACAGGCCCTGCAAAAAAATTCCCATCTATTATTTCCGATATCATAAACTTATTTCGGTAAAAACATCTTCTGCCAAAACCAACATCCTGAGGTGAAGCATAACGATACTCCACATAATGATCCGTTTCTCCTACACAATCAATCTTCCAATCAAGATCACCCATGAATTCATTCATATAATCATCTGCCAGTTTTTTAAAATCCTGATCCGAGATCTTTTTGTTAAGATCATAATCCTGTCTTTCCCCACCTGGGTCAAGTAAAACCTCTTCATAACATTCAAACTCTCCAAGAGGTATCCCAAAATCACTAAAGGAATCAGCCTTATAATCATCAATAAATCACTGGTTTTATATTTGTGAGTAGCCAAATATATAACATCGTCATCCGACAGATTATAAAAATCTTCTACCGAAGAAAAACTGTATTCGCGAAAAGGTTCCTCTTCAACATCATCTATGTCATATTCCCTGTTTAAGTCAGATAATTTTTTGTTAAACTCGAAAACATATTGAACACCCTTTTCCCTATCAATCACATAAGCATTAAGGTCTATGGAAATAAGAATTTCTCGTCCATCATCCAAAATAAAAATATAATCATTTACGGCATCGAAAACATCTACAAACTGATCTTTATCCTCAATGATTTTTTCTATTCTGAACTCTTTTAGTGCTTCTATGTATTTTTTTATAACTTCGGGATCTTTCGATGGGTATTGGAAATAACCTGCTTCTCCGCCCAAACCATCTGTGCGGTTTCTTGTTCCGCAATCCTGCGGTTTCTTGAGTCGCATATCTACGGTTTCTTGTTCCGCAGATTTACGGTTTCTTGAGTCGCAGATTTGCGGTTTCTTGAACCCGCAATTTACGGGTTCAGTGGAATCACAAGGGGTTTCGGGCTCTTTTTCTTTCCTTTTTGGCTCTTCGGGATACTTTTCAACAGCACCTACGAAGTTCTTTACATAGATGATGTCCGGTTTCCCGAGTCCTCTTCTCACCCTTTCAACCAGACCTATACCTTTTTTAGAGTCCAATTCGGTAAGCACCCTCGCAGCCTTGTCTTCGCTGCAGTTAAGGTCTTCTGCAATATGCCCTATCTTATAGACTATGTATGTCCTGTTTTTTTCATCTACCCATCCGTTACGCATTGAAAGGGACATGCGGTCTAAAAGAAGCCCGTAAAGGAGCTTTGCGTCACTGCTGAGATTCCTGAACCTGTCATCTTTTACCAAAATCCTTGGAATACGGTAAAATGTGAACTGATCTGCTTCTATGCCATAGAAGTAATCGAATTCGTTTTTTTCTGACATCACTTTGCTCCTTTCTTTTTCCACTTCTCCAGCAAGCTGCATATAATGTTCTCAATCTCATCATCGCTTATATCAGGATCAAAATACCTGTAGATAATATCCTGCTTTATAGTTATCTTTCTTTCCTTTACATGTGCAACAACAAGGATGGCATGAACCGATTCTCTTGTATATTGCCTATCTTGGCTCAGTTTTTTCAGCTGTTGGGCCTGTGCAAGAGAAGGAACAACTGCATTTTCTTCCATTTCGTTTAAAAGGATCTGCTGTTCGTTCTTCTTTAGATAGGATAGCTCGACCGCCGGGTTGAATTTAATTTTCTTATCATCAACCATGTCCAGAAGCTCTGTATCAAGCTGTGTCAGACGTATATAACGCTGTATGGTACTTGCACTTTCCGAATAGTTTTTTGCCAGTTCTTCATCTGCCCGGAAATTCGTGTCAACTTGACACGAATTTTCTTTTGAAGGTCTACCGGCTGTTCTTTTCAGTACTTCGAGCTCCATTTTATAGGAAAATGCCTTCTCACTGGGCAGTATTTCTTCCCTTTGGAGATTAGCCCTGATCATTTCAAGTATCGCCTGATCGTCATCCAGTTTCTTTATGATCACAGACATTGAAAGGATCCCAGCAAGTTCACATGCATGCTTACGCCTATGGCCGGATATTATCTCATAGCCTTCTTCACCGTTTCTCGGTCTCACTATACCCGGCACCAGTACACCATCGTTCTTTATGCTTTCAACAAGATTCATCATCTTTTTATCATCCAGTACCTTAAAAGGATGATCCTTGAAATCATATAGTTCTCGAATAGGAATATACACTATATCCGGTTTCTTTTTGCATACGAGATCTGCGAATGTGTTTATCCTTATTTCATCACTCATATTTCAAGCACCTCCTCTGTAAGTCTCCTGTACGCATCAGCAACCTTACATCTCGGAGAATGCCTGTATATGCTTTTGTGCATGCCGGTACTTTCTGAAGCCTTTACTGAAAAAGGAATGCTTGTCTTAAAGATATTGATATTGCCGCCTATATTCTTGTGGAGCAGCCTTATTATCTCTTTTGAATTGTTTGTCCTGTTATCTACCATTGTCAGTAGTATTCCTTCGATACGCAGCATTGGATTCAGCGGACCCTTTACCTGATTGACTGCGCTGATATAAATGCTAAAATAAAAATGTACAAAAATTATCAAATAAAAATGTACAAGTTGTAGGTAACAGATATAATACAGGTATTACATTCCGGAGGTGATACCTGTGTTGAT
>JAEEOK010000071.1 GCA_016284235.1 Succinivibrionaceae bacterium | reverse complement strand
AATCCTCGATAGCAGATAGTTACAACATTTTAGATGTCAGGAAAAACAGACTTTCTTGGAACAAAAACAAGCGATAAAAAGAAATTTTTGTAAGCAGTTTTTGGGACAAACTAGGAAATCTTTGACAATACTTCATCAAACTAGTCTTATGCTAAATCAAAAAATCACAAACTGCAGAGAAATACAGTACGTACATGTCATTTTTTAAGGTTCTGCACTTTTACATCAAACGGTGAGTTCAAGAATGAAAAGTATGTGAGCAGAACCTGACACCCTGTGAAAACCCATGTTTGCACTGATTTCAAATATTTATGCCATATTCCTTATAAGACGCCTGCATACTACTTCAAAAGTCCGCATGAATTCGAAATTTCATCTCTAGGCAGCAGGTTGAGCAAATCAACGCAAATCTGTCGCAGTGACTCCTCGTTACTTTCATCTCTGATGAGAAGTGCCGCCCTGTTCAAAAGATCACGAGCCCTGCTTCTGTCCTTCCAGTTGTGAGAATCAAAATTTTGATGAAGTTCCTGCACAAGACGGATCAGCTGGTAGAAAAATGTCAGTTCAAAAATCAGAGACTGAGCCTCTTCTGCAAGAACCTTGGCTGACGCAACGTCTCTCTGTGACGAAACCTTCTCCACCTGGACCTGCAGATCTCTAAGGAGTTTTTCCGACTCTTCATTGCCGTGCTTATCTTCTATGAGAGTCAGCCTTCTCATGACATCATCAAGTTCATATTTAACCTTGATCCATAGACTGTCCTTCTCTACCTTCTCTATTTTTCTCATTACCTCCTTCATATGCTGAAGAACCGCCTTTTTCTCCTGATTGACGTCATTATCAGAAATTACCTGCTCAAGAGATTCACTTATGGAACCGACCTCAACTCCCAGAGCCTTGAGCTGCTCGACTGATGTTCTGGCCTCCTGGATAAAGGACTCTATTTGCTCTACAGCATCAGATTCCTTCTGTTTTTTGCCTGAATTAAGCTCCTTACTCACCACAAGATCGCAATCAGTGAACCTAACCTCCATTTTCATCATTTCAGAGCTGTCTATTCTTATTTTCAGACTTACAGGACTGTCATAGGGAATATCCTTCCCGACATCAGTACCAAGAACAAGAATATCTCCCACATATTCATAAAGATTTGCTCTCGAGCCGTCATTATCAATGCCGTCAACCTGATAGATCGGAATTTTTATATTGTCATCCGAATCACCGGCCCTAAGGGGATTTGTTGTTCTACGTCCGGAAATTTCTCCCGATGCAGGAAGAGTTCTGTTCTTTTCAAGCCCCGGAATTGTTTTAATTACACCGGTACGCTTGTCATCATCATATACAGCAATAGCTATGTTATATGGAAGAGGAGCAGCGCCTATTCGCGTACCCTGGATTATAGTAAAGGAATCAGGGAAAATACTGACCCTGCTTCCAGTTTTATCAAAGGCTCTGATGCTGAAGGCATTTGGCTTTCCTTTTTTCATCAATTCGGCTTCAAAAACATTGCCCACGCGATCAATGCTCAGACGACCGGTTGACCAGGTTTCATCACTGCTGATAACCTCAACCTGAAGAGATTCGCAGTCTGAATTCTTATCATCTATTGCAAGAGTCACCCACTCCCTATCCTCTATGCTGGTGGATTCATAGCCCAGATTAAGTCTGACGACCTTGTTTTCCCCTGAAACAGAATCTGAAGCAGAATCCGGATGCAGCGAACTGTCTACATCAATTGTAGAAGCATAAAGCGCCGCACCGACTGCTACAGGAGTCATAGGATCAATACTGCAGTCAACTTCAACAGAGATCTGTTCAGTGAGCATTCTGCGAATTACAGGACATTTTGTAGGACCTCCAACAAGAATAATCTTGCTGATCTGACTTCCGTTTAAATTATTGCGGCTCAGCAGATTTTTACAGATGTCGACAGCCTTCTGAAAAATCGGCTCCATAACCTTCTCCACCTGCTCCCTGGTGACAGAAAGATCTATCTCCACATCCTCGCCATCCTCGTCAGTGCCGAACTCGCCGGTGTCGGTCAGAATATCCTCCCTAATCTTGAGAGAAAGCTGATTTTTTGTTTCTTCAGCTACACTTTTAAGTGCATCCCGGAGTTTTATCAGAGTATCACTGTCGGAAAAAGAGTAATTTTCCTTCAGATACGGCAGAAGAATATTGTCAACGATGGCATAGTCCAAATCCTTTCCGCCTAGATAGTTGTCACCCTCGGTATCGAAAACCTGCAGAATGCCCTCTTCAGACTTAAGCAGTGCCGCATCGAAAGTGCCGCCTCCAAAATCAAATACCAGCCAGATACCGCTGCGATCAGTATTTCTGACACCGTATGCCATTGCCGCAGCGATAGGTTCCTGCAGAAGCTCGCACTGTCTAAACCCTGCCATTCTGGCGGCCTCGATGGTTGCGTTTTTCTGATTGACAGTGAATTTTGCCGGCACAGTAATTACAACGGAAGAAAAATCCTCATCAGTAACATATGACTTCAATGTCTTCAAAACTTCTGCCGACAGTTCCTCAGATGAAAAACCGCGGCCTGCATACTGACTTTCATACACATGATCAGTACCCATGGTGCGCTTGAATTCTATGAATGCATCAAACTTGCGTGTATAATTCTCGCTCAGTCTGGCCCTGTATTCCTGCATCATGTTGTTTCTGGCGGTGGTACCTACCTTCATTATATTCTTGCGGTTTATTGACACACATGACGGCGTCGTATCTGCCAGAGTGTCAGATTTCATAATCGCGGCAACGCCCTGCTCCATTCTGCAGATTGATGAATTGGTAGTACCCAGATCTATACCGTAGTCTATTTTCGAATGAGCCATTACAGTTTTCCTTCCGCAGTGTTTTACCTTTAATTCCTATTCAGCCCTTGAACTTACTGTAATTTCAGGAGTCTGGATCATTTTTCCGTTATATACCACCATAGCTTTCTTTATTCCGGTTATAATCTGTTTTCCCGGCTCTATAGTGTCATCATCAGCAAAAGTTGCAGAGCATTTCATATTTTCAGAGTACTCGCTTCCGATAAGACTTCTGATTTCATATCCTCTTGCAGCAAATATTTCTGTAATTCTCTCTGCCGCTCTTTCCAGCTGCTTGTACCCTTTGACACTCTTATCCATGCGGAAAAGATTGGTCTGTATTCTTGCCACCTCGTTTGCAACTTCAAGAACAGTCGATGTCTCATCCTTATCAGCCGCTCCGCTGCTTCCTTTTTCCATCAGGGTAAGAAGACGATCATTAAGAGCAGCAAAATCTGAATCGGTACCGCCGCAGCCAGATGAAGATTTTTTTATCTCTGATCTCAGCTCGTCATGCACTGCTCCGAGCCTTTTAAACCTGCCTGAGAAAAAGATGATAAATACAAGAAAAACAAAAACATAGCATGCAGAAATGATCATGATACTCAGAGAAAGGCGATCATACATCTGCATAACCGACAGGTGCTGCATCTCAAGTGCACTTCTGCTGTCGGATAAATTTTCCTCAAAGGATTTATCTGCTCTTACTCTTTCGTTTTTCTCATGATTGAAGGATAAATTAAGATCCCTGACGCTCGTACTGAGTTTCTGGATCCCTTCTTCCGCTGTATTTTTGAGTTTTTTATTCTCCTGTCTTATCAAAGCAACCTCGCGGGAGTTGCCTTCAACACTCCTCGCCAAACCGCTGAGGGTATTTTTTAAATCAGCAATGGAAGATTCCTTCTGAATGATATTATTCTCATACTGTCTGATCTGCACATCCATCCTGGTAACAATATCAAGCAGCTGCTTATTGCGAGCTTCAAGAACAGCTATTTTAGATGACATCTGACTCAGCTCGGAGAACACGGACTGCTCCTGAGAAACGTCTTTAGATTTAATGTTTCCGAGCAGTCCATCAGTATAGACAGCTTCGGCTTTTTCATTATCTTCCGTTACAAACCTGTAAAGAGGAGAAGCTGGTATCTGCATACCATGCAAGTTCAAAGTTTCTCCCGTTTCGTCCTGCTCATTCAAACCGAAGCATAAACCGGAGGAAAAAACAAAAAACATACCAAAGGCTATTTTTAACATCAATTTCATACTTATACCCGCTGCTAAAAAACAATCAAATCAGCAAAACTCCAGCCGGAGATTTTCTGATACAACAATCAATCTAAACACATGACAAAAAGCAACACACCGTAAGCCTGCAAAAAACATGACTCATCGACTGAAGATGCATATAATCACAACGATAACAATAAAAATTAAACATCCGCATCCATGTGCTGAATTCGCTTCATCATCTGAGGATGAAGCGGATGAAGAGGTTCCCGCTGGTTCCAGGGATGGTCGGGAGGCGGATTTTCCAATAGCAAGACTTGGAACACCGTGATGGTAGCTGATTCCGGCCATATCAGCGATCCTGTCAAAAACAGACTTAAGATTACAGAAATCATCCGCCAGTTCACTGCTGACATCAGTCTTTCCATACATGGAACTGAAAATACCCTCAGCACTCCTGACAGTGCTGAGCAGCTTTCTGCGCTGCGACTCAAAACCGCGATCGTGAGGAGAATAGAGACCAAACAACCTGATTTCATCAACGATTCTTTCTGCATAAACAGAACCTACGTAATTCATTACCCTTATTGCAATCTGATCTGAAGCACCCGAGTAGAACGAATCGGTTCCGCAGTGCTTCTTAATCCTGGAAAGATACGGATAAGCATCATTTACAAGTTTAACAATCCGGCTGTCATCCTTATAATCCGAATCATATCCCTTCAGAATTTCTATAAATGCGCTGTAATCACTCTCTATTTCAACAGGAGGAAGACTTCTGATTTTTTCATCAAGCTGACTGATATTCTCCTCAGTCTTTCTTTTTGACGAACTGCTTGCCGGAATGTCACGGATCCGTTTTGCATATTCGATGATTGCAACCGCATCACGGGGTTTATCTGTTCCGTTATACCAGGCGATGCATGCATGCCTTACAGCATCAGCCGCTGGATCTGTAACAGATGTAATCTTTAAACTTTCATTAGGATAGAGATGACACAGCTCAGACAGAAGCGGCATAAAAGCTTTAAAAAAATCATCAAGTGCCGCTCTGCAGTCCATCCAGTTGCCGGATCTCGTAGAAAGTTTCGAAATCTGATCTTTAATTCTTGCTGTTATTTCCGGTGCAATCTTTAACGCAGCAATATCTTTCCATGCAGGAGGAAGCTGACTGACAGAACTGATGATACTGTCACGGGGAATACATCTGTCGATAAATGATGATATGAGATCCCGGCCGCTGAGTTTAACCAGATTTCCGCTTATTTTCTCCACAAAATCTTCCGGATACGATCCGTAGAGACGATCTGCCCACTCGGCGGCAGCCTTAAAATTTCCGGAAGAGAGTTCAAGGATAATCATGTTCTGACATGCAGACATATCTGCAACCTTCATCCAGATTTCCTTTGATGCACTGATATTGCCATCTGCCAGATTCTTAAAAGCAATCTTATCGGGATGCGAAGCATTCATGAACCAGAACTGTCCGGCCTCTATAAGACCGGACGGAGCGGCAAGAGCGGACACTGCAGAAGACACTGCATCACCGCTGCGGTTGACAGTTCCGAAAAGTCTGCTGAAATCAGGAGTAAATTCAATACTTTTTGAAACTCTCGCAAAAGCATTAATCTTGCTTTTGTTAGCCTCGCGATCCCTTGCTGAACTGTTAGAATAGACCCCAAGAACACGAAATGGATTGCATGTAATAAAATCAGGGGCAGAAGGAAACAGAACAGAGCCGGACACGGAACCGTTCAATTCCGCATCGGATACCGAACCTGAACTTTCATCCATAATATCCGCCTCCTTCCTTTTAATAAACTCTTATCCTGCAGAAAATCCCGCATATTCCGGGAAGCATCAGAGAAAAAAACAGAAAAGGGATAATAAAACCCTCAGATAACACAAACAATATGTGACACGTCAATATGCAACAGAAATCACACAAAATAATGCATATCTGAATCAAACAGACATACTAACAATAAATGCAACCGCAAAAAAAATATAGCGATCAGATCAAATTTTTAAAAATTAGGCTCTGTTCGACAAAAGCTGCTGATACCCCGAGAACACGATACATTTCATAAGTATTTATATTTTTGAACTTAAAAAAGAAAATTTTTAGCTTATATAACCTTATGATTTATCATTCTTATTTCTCAAGCTGCTCTACCCCTTAACATGGCCGGAAATTATGTCAATAACGACAATGCTTTCAATACCAGATGCGGCGGAAAGGAATGATAGGAATCAGAAACCGGCAGAACGCAGGGCTGAAGATTAACAGCATTAAATGAGGAGCCGTGTAGCTTATCGGAAAGGATCCCTTAAAAGATCAATGAAGCAGAACAAAAAAAGCCCTCATGCCCGGGCTCTTTTTCCTGATGTTTAAAATTTAAGGCAGGACATTTACCAATCTGCCTGACAGCAGTCAGTGGACATCAAAGTTATAAAGTTCGTCATTATTGTCATTCACCATGCCGCCTAAATCTAACCTGTGACGATAACTCTTATCCTGAATCAGGGAACTGCTGTCTGCAGACTTAAAAGCATGTTTTCCATCCGCTGAAACATTACCTCTGAACCTGTTTGCTGTTCGCATCCTACCGTCAACATATGCAGAGTTCCTATGATCAGTAACAACGTGACAGATGCCGTTGACGCATACATTGCGCATATCTGCATACACGGCGCCGCAGAATAACACAGGCAAAAAACAAATCAAACCCGTTAACCTCATTGCATATCCTCCTTTTTCAGGATCTGAAAGGAATATTACAGGGTAAAAAAGATCCGATCAAAAAAATATGCCCCCGGTTAGGAGGGCATCAAAAAAATGGAGAAGAAAAAATCATGAAAACATCATGTATTTTTCAATCCGATTATATCACACAAGAAACTTATCTAGCAACTTGATAAATTCAGTAGGATTATCAACAGAGCCCTGTTCTGCAAGTTTAGCCTGACCGAGAAGAAGCTGTGCCCAGTCCTTGAAGCGATCCTCGTCAACCTCATCAACAACGCGCTTGATAAGAGGGTGGTCCATATTGAGCTCCATAGAATACTTGGTCTCCGGAACAGGCTGACCCATAGCCTTGAAAATATTGGTCATATGAGCGCCCACGCCGTTTTCAGCTATCACAAGACAAGGAGTGTCGGTAAGTCTTGTTGATACCTTGACATCTGTAATACTGTCACCGAGAGCATCCTTGAATCTCTTAAGAGTGCTTTCATATTCCTTTGACAGCTCCTCTGCCTTCTTCTTGTCGTCTTCATTCTCGAGTTCGCCAAGTTCAAGATCCTGGGCAGCTGCGGAAATGAATCTCTTTCCCTTGTATTCTGTCATATGAGCCATCAGCCACTCGTCAACACGATCCCACATGAGCAGAACTTCAACACCCTTGCTCTTAAGCGCTTCAAGGTGAATATTATTGGAAACCGCACTGTAGTTTTCGCCGGTGATGTAATAGATGTGCTTCTGCTTTTCTGGCATTCTTGAAATATAGTCATCAAGAGATACATTCTGCTCACTTGAATTGTTTGCTGTAGAAGCAAAACGGAAAAGACTTTCAATCTCCTCGCGGTTATCATAATCCTCTGCAGGACCTTCCTTGAAGGCTGTACCGAATTCCTTCCAGAATGTCTTGTACTTTTCCGGCTCATCCTTAGCCAGTTTGGCAAGCATGCCGAGAACCTTCTTGGTGCAGGCCTTTCTGAGCTGCGAGGTAACCTTGTTATCCTGAAGAATTTCACGGGATACATTAAGAGGCAGATCATTAGAATCTACGAGACCCTTTACAAAGCGCAGATACACCGGCATAAACTGCTCTGCATCATCCATAATGAAAACGCGCTGAACATAAAGTTTAAGACCGTGCTTGTTATCACGATTGAAAAGATCCCACGGAGCCTTGCCTGGAATATAAAGGAGGGAGGTATATTCAAGAGTTCCTTCAACCTTGTTGTGAGACCATGCAAGCGGTTCCTCAGGCTGGTAAGTACCTGCCAGAGTATTGTAGAAACCCTTGTAATCCTCATCGCTTACATCCTTAGGATTCTTGGTCCACAGAGCTGTTGCGCTGTTAATCTGAACCCACTTGCTGATCATCTTAGGAGGAAGAGGATTGCCCTCGCTGTCCTTCTCTTCAGGGGCATCCTCGTCGCGGACCTCTTTGTAAATTTCAACAGGGATGGCAATATGATCCGAGTACTTGGAAATAATATCCTCAAGCTTCCATGTGCTCAGGAAGTCCTTTTCAGAGTCCTTAATGTGAAGAATAATATCTGTACCGCGGCTGTCCTTGGTAATATCGCTGGTTTCAAAAGTACCATCGCCTGTTGACTCCCAGCAGACAGCCTCACTGGCTGCAGCGCCTGCCGCACGGGACTTGACAGTTACCTTGTCGGCAACAATAAACGAAGAGTAAAAACCTACACCGAACTGACCAATGAGCTGTGAATTCTTGGATGCATCCTCGCTGAGATTTCCGAAAAATTCGGCAGTTCCGGAATTAGCAATTGTACCGAGATGCTCAATAGCCTCATCCTTGGTCATACCGATACCGTTATCGGAAATTGTGATAACCTTTGCATCTCTGTCAACGCTGACTCTAATTCTGAGATTAGGATCATCACCATACAGAGATGAATCAGAAAGTGCATTGAATCTGAGCTTGTCGGCAGCATCCGAAGCATTGGAAATCAATTCACGAAGGAAAACCTCTTTGTTTGAGTAAAGGCTGTTGGCCAGTAGGTCCAGCATTTTCTTTACTTCAGTCTGGAAAACGTGCTTTTCTGCAGTCATAAAAAATTCAACTCCTGTAAATAACGCAGCACCGATGCTGCACCTGTATCCAAAATTAAACTAAAGACTATATAAGGATTGATGCACGCATTTTCAAGTCTGAAAACAGAACACTCTGAAAAAAAATTAAAAAAAGAAAAGACAGACAAAAAAAATACCCCGTCACTGAAACAGACGGGGCTGAAAAAAACTCATGACACAGCAAATAATGATACGCTCATCTGATCATCACATGCTGTCTAAAGATTTTTACGATTTGTAAAGGAATACGTGAGAGTGCTTTCATCCATGGTATCGAGCTCGCTGCCGACAGGAATTCCGCGGGAAGGAGTTGTAACACTGACACCGTACTTCTGTGCAATTTTGGCAATCATAAAGGATGTCATATTGCCCTCTACCGAAGAATTCAGCGCAATAATAACCTCACTGTACCCATGATTCTGCAAAAGCGCCTCAAGATCATCCATTCCAATCTCTTCAGGTCCGATACCTTCAAGAGGTGAAATTTTTCCATGAAGAACAAAATAGGTTCCGGAAAACTGACCTGTCTGCTCTATGATGGCTACATCAGAAGGATTCTCCACCACGCAAAGCACACGCTCACTCTGTCTTTTTACGCTTGAGCAGATGGGGCACACATCCTCATCCGAATAGTTGCGGCAGCAGGAACAGCGCTTGATTCCAGTCATTGCAGCCGATACTGCATCAGCAAGCGCCGTACCTTTCCTGCGATCTCCTCCAAGGAGAGCAAAAGCCATGCGCTGAGCTGTTTTCTTGCCGACTCCCGGCAGATACTGAAGCTTGCTGATGAGATCCTCGAGTAGCGGACTGTACTGCATTAAAACATGTCCATAAGACCTTTAGGCAGAGGCATGCCTGCAGTTGCCTTTTCCATTTTCTGCTGCGACTCCGCCTCAATTTTGTTAACAGCATCGTTAAAAGCGGCTGCTATCAGATCTTCGATCATATCCAGCTCCTCATCCTTCAGTGAAGGATCAAGGGTAACCTTGCGGACAGAGTGCTTGCCGGTAACCAGAACCTTGACAAGACCGGCACCGGACTGACCTTCAATCTCAATCTTATCGATTTCCTCTTTAATCTTCTTAACCTTATCCTGCATCATCTGGGCCTGCTTCATGATATTGCCCAGACCGCCCATTCCATTAAACATACATTCTTCCTTATTGCTTTTTAACAAGATGAAAATTATCTATATCCGGAACACATCCGAAATTCTTGCACAGCAGTTTGAAAGGATCGGATTCCTTAAGTTTTGCAAACTGCTGTTTCTTTATTTTATTATAAACGACATACGCCTTGCCATTAGGTGAGTCAACCCGGGCGTTCTCGTCAATTTCAAATCTGATCTTCGCTCCAAGCATTTTGCTCAGTGAATCCATCATGGCATCCGTAATCACGCTTCTGTCAGCTGAACCTATCCTTATAGTCATCACACCGTCTGCATCCTGTTCCATCGCAGAATTCATGAGAACAAGACGGATAAACGGCTCGCTGATCCTTTCATTGAGAATATCAAGCCATGGATCCTTGCCCACCACATAGGAAACTGCGTGCTCAGGTCTGAATTCATCTCTGATCTCAGGTTTGAAATTATTCCGGCGGTATTCAACCGTATTGCCGGCACGGGTTCTGGCACTGCCGGAGAAATCACCGGAATGAGACTGCGGAACATATACCGGCTCAACAGTTCCGCCGTACTGCTGACTGTCATCCGGCGGAGGTACATTATCATACGGCGGTTCAACGCTCTGATCAACGGCAGGATCAGGAATAGGGACACTGCCGGAAAACTGTGGCACATCATCAGACGGTACGGCAGAAGAGCCTGAAAAACCGTAAGATGAACTGTCCGGCTCCGGTCCCGTCTGTCCGTAAACAGAAGACTCCTCATTTCCGCCGCACGCAGCACCTGACGTTACTGCAGCATCTTCAACTGCCGCTGCATTTTCTGCAGGCTGTCCGCCGGAATCCGCATCCATATGAACATTCAACGTATCTGCACGTCCGACAGCTGAATCTTCTCCGGTGCAGGAATCCTGAACACCGGATCCGGCGTCAGCGCCGGCAGATACAGGTTCCTGCGGATTAACTTTACTGAGCGAAGTCTCCTCTGAAATTCCACGTACTGATAATGTCTCATCCGGTGCATCCGCTGTATCTGAAACCTGTTTTCCTGAATCTGAAGGAACTGAAACCTCATCAGGTCTCTTTTCTACGCCGCCGGCTTCTTCCGCTGAAGGAATCATTATAGCAGGCGGTTCTGGCTCCTCGCGTTTAAAATCATCACCTGTAAGCAGAGTCAAATTGGAAAGAAACTCGCTGTGCTTCGGCTGCGGTCTGCGCTCGCCGTTAAGTCCGATAATCTGGAAATTGCTGTCCCACGGTATTTCCGTCGGGTCGATCTCCCTGACCATTTCGGCCATCAGTCTGAGTGTTTCAGAAGAATCCGGTACCGCTTTTCTGCCTGAATTGGGAAAAACGGATGATTCAGATGAAGATTTTTCAGTACCGTTTTTTTTTCCTGACGTAATACCGCCGTCATTATCAAAAATGGTTAATTTCTCCACTTTTCCTGAAACAAGATCAGAAACGCTTGGAGGATCACGTCTTGAGACGGCAGGAGACTGCTGCGCAGATGAAGCCGGTCTGATGCTCATGCCTGCTGGTGCCGCACCGGCATTCTGCCGATCAGAGAAAGGCTGCTGCACTGCACCTGGGTTAACGCTATACTGCGAAGCTGCCTGCACCTGTTCCGGAAAACCGCCCGGCAGGCTCTGAACACCGGGTAAATTCTGACTGTGATCTCCTCTTATCACGCTGCGCACGTCACCGGCAGAAGGTGTCCGCCTGCTCTCTCCAGCCGGATTTGGCTGTTTTTTTCTCGCTGACGGCTGATCGGTAAAGGCAAGCATGCGGATTAGCACCATATCCATAGCAGTTCTGCCAGAAGGAGCATATATGAAATCACGCTTGGCATTAAGCAGGATCTGATAGTAAAGCTGAAGGACATCAAGAGAAATATCTGCTGAAATATCCCTCAGAATGTTCATATCGTAAGTGTAAATGCATGTTCCACTGCCGCCGATTGCTGAAAATACACAGACCTGGTGAACCAGAGAAATGAGATCATCAAGCATGCTCTGATAATTTGGAGAGAAGGAATCTATGCTGTCCAGGATCCTGTACAGCTCCGCACCGTTTTTGTTATGAACTGCTCTGACAAGATCTACGTACAGTTTACTGTCCATACGTCCAAGCATGGACAAAAGACCGTCCTTTTTAAGATTGTCACCGGAAAGAGCAACCGCCTGATCAGCTATTGAAAGTGCATCACGCATACTTCCGTTGCCGGCCTCGGCAATTAGTCTGACAGATCCGTCATCATAGGAAACACCCTCCTGATCCAGAACCTTTTTCAACTGGGTCTCAATCTGTTCAACAGTCAGAGAGCGAAGCTTAAGCTGAATGCACCTGGAAACAACCGTCGCCGGAATTTTTTGAGGATCGGTTGTTGCAAGAATAAATTTAACATGCTCCGGAGGCTCCTCGAGTGTTTTAAGAAGTGCGTTGAAACTTCCCTGGGAGAGCATGTGAACTTCATCGATAAGATAGACTTTGTAGCGTCCGGCGCCAGGCTTATAGTTTACATTTTCAAGAATGGATCTGGTATCTTCAACCTTGGTACGGGATGCGGCATCAATTTCAATGAGATCTACAAAATTACCCTCATCAATCGCTCTGCAGGCCCTGCACTCACCGCACGGAGTACTCCCGACCCCCTTTTCGCAGTTCACAGCCTTGGCAAAAATCCTTGCAAGCGTTGTCTTTCCCACACCTCTGGTACCGCTGAGCAGATAGGCATGATGAAGCTTTCCTGAGTCAAGGGAATTGACCAGAGCGGAAAGAACCTCCTTCTGACCTACCATTTCTTCAAAACTGTGAGGACGATACTTTCTGGCTAAAGCAAGATAACTACTCATCAGGATATATCCTTATTTTCCTTCGTAATTTATCAGAGAAAAAGTCTCGACAGATTTTTCCTTAAGTCTGCTTCTTCCGGGAAGATCCTTAAGACAGATGGCAAAGCACGCATCGCTCACTTCGGCACCGAGACGTCTGGCAAGATTTACCATGGCTATTGCCGTTCCGCCTGTTGCAAGAAGATCATCAACAATCAAAACTTTTTCACCAGCTTTTATGCTGTCCTTATGACACTGCAGAATATTGGATCCGTACTCGAGAATATATTCCTCACTTATTGTTTCGCGTGGAAGTTTGCCGGGCTTTCTGACCATAACAATGCCTGCACCGATTCTCTCCGCCATAGCCGCACCGAATACAAAACCTCTGGCTTCCGCAGCCATAATCTTGGTATATCCCCTGTCTGCAAAATTGTCTGCCATGGCTGTCACAGCCAGTCTGAAGGCCTTCGAGTCCTCCACCAGAGACGTAATATCACGAAACAGTATTCCCTTCTTTGGAAAATCCGGAATATTTGTTACAGAATTTACCAGATATTCATAATCTTCTTTGCTAATCATTGCACACCACAACCCGTAAAAAAGAAAACAGACAATACCATCCGGTATCAGAGGTCAAACACAACCTCGGGAAACGGACACGGCACCATAGGAACAAAAAACTCTCAAGTATTTTATCACACTGAAAAAAACCGTGCGATTTCTTTGATTGAAACACATCACACAAAAAAATCGTCAGGACGCTGCAATCACAGAAAAAAAATTTTAAACGGCGATATGGACATTCACAGTTCGGACTCCTACAATTTTCTTAAAAGAACATTTATCTTCCATGGACCGTTGAAGAACATGAAATGCCCCAAATGCAAAGCTGAACTGTCAGATGACAGAGCAACATTCTGTACGTACTGCGGTGCGATGTTTCAGAGAAAACTGTCAGTCCGGGAGCCTGCAGAGAAGGATCATGCATCGGAAAATCATTCATCACTCGCCGCAGACGGCAAATCCGGAGACTGCCTGAAGGACAGACCGTCAGGCGGATGCACGGCTGTAACAGAAAAAGACGCATCCGCCACAAAGAAAACGGAAAATGAGGCCGCGGGGAAAAGTATTCCGGAAAACGGAGCCGGCGAAGCCGTGATAAAAACGGATACGGCAGAAAGGGAAGTTATGATTTGTGCAATCAGCAAACTTCAGAAAATGTTTACTGTGACGACCCTTCTCCTAGCCGGTCTTGTGGTACCGCCTTTCAACATACTGTTCCTTGCGGCTCTTACAGTACTTTCATTCAGAAATATACAGCTCACGTATGAAGTTGAAAAGATCTTTGCAGATCAAAAACAGGACGAGTACAGAGAGCTTACTGCAAACACAAGAGAAAAATGCAGAATTCTCCGGTTCTTTCTTTTTTATTCGATTTTAATTCTCCTGATCCTTGCCGCAGATTTCCGTTTTGACATAAGCGACGGCTCCACGGGCATTCTTCTCGGTCTTTTATATCTGCCGTATTTTCCTGTTGCATTCTACTGCATGTTTCTCATAACAAAGTGCTTTCTGAACCTGTTTATCATCAAAAAAGCTCTTTTAAGACTTGTTGCCGGCGAAAAGCCGGAAGTTTCTGAAGAAAATGCCGGAGCAACTGCCGCCGGCACTGTATTTGCCGTATCAACCTTCGCAATACCGGCCGGATGCATGATGATATCCGTAGTTCTTTTTTCTGCTGACACCCCGTCAAATGAAGCTCTCGAAGAATACAAAGGCATATGCAGGACAGCAGAAAGCATTAAAAGACAGGTAGAGCTGTGCATAGCCGATGTAGGTAAAAACAACATCAGAAAGTACTGCCGCCTGGGATATAAAAGCAGTTCCGAAAACCCGGAAAAGAAGTGGGATCTGAGTTTATTCGAAAAAAACGAATCGGTGGAGCACATTAATGTTTCAGACGGCACTATTGAAATCACGGCTGTAAATCAAAGAGATCTCAAAGGAGCCAGTCTCATACTTGAACCGGAAATCAAGCCTGACGGAAGAATCGAATGGCACACGAGTCCGAAATCCACCTGTCTCAAATACGGTCTCTGCGAGAACGCAGGCGATGCCGTAAAATAGTAAATCATCTGTCAGTCAGGATGACGCCGTCACACCCGGTGCGGGTCATCAGCCGATTTCTTGCACCACCATTCAAATTAGCATAAAATACCTGACTTTCGAGTTTTTCGCCAAATCCTTGTGAGAACTTTTAAAATTACTAAAGAATTTGCCATCGTGATTCACTTTTAAAAATACCAGTTATTTGAATCGGTAATTCAT
>JAEEOK010000001.1 GCA_016284235.1 Succinivibrionaceae bacterium | reverse complement strand
ACTAAGGATCAGCAAACGGTGGTGGAAGCCCTCGGAGATGCATGGACGAACATATACCGATGTTTTCTTAAAAAATGATGTCGGTTTACAGGTATAGAAATAATCAATTTTAACTGCGGAATGTCGGGTGATCCTCAGCTTTGACAGTTGCCGTTGAGTATTGCGGAGTCTTTCCCGCACCTGCGGGGGTGATCCCACAGATAAACGCATTTAATACAACATATGAAAGTCTTTCCCGCACCTGCGGGGGTGATCCTGAAACTAGATCCAAAAATTATAGACGGTAAAAGTCTTTCCCGCACCTGCGGGGGTGATCCCGAGCGTTACTGGTCTTTCAAATCTCATGGATCGTCTTTCCCGCACCTGCGGGGGTGATCCTGAATTACCGTACATTAAAGTTTTAGAAAAAGCGTCTTTCCCGCACCTGCGGGGGTGATCCCAAGTCCAGTGGGTTTAACGGAAACGAGTGTTAGTCTTTCCCGCACCTGCGGGGGTGATCCCGTTGACTAAACAATGACTAAATAACTAAATGAGTCTTTCCCGCACCTGCGGGGGTGATCCCCAGTTTGCGATGGCAGACTCAAAGCACCCGGAGTCTTTCCCGCACCTGCGGGGGTGATCCTGAAACTATATGAACTAATGCGGAAGTTAAAGGGTCTTTCCCGCACCTGCGGGGGTGATCCTATATATCATTGGGAAGGGGATAATAGGTACGGGTCTTTCCCGCACCTGCGGGGGTGATCCCAAAGAGGTAAACAAAAATGTTTGATTCAATAAGTCTTTCCCGCACCTGCGGGGGTGATCCCAGAGATGATAAGAGTTAATGATCCCACGGGCGGTCTTTCCCGCACCTGCGGGGGTGATCCCGGTAGCCATTTGCCATGTTCACTGATTTCAAAGTCTTTCCCGCACCTGCGGGGGTGATCCTGTCGGCGCCCTTTTCGCCGTCTGCTACTAGTAGTCTTTCCCGCACCTGCGGGGGTGATCCTTGACGATGATCTTTCCAGTGCGACCGATGTGAGTCTTTCCCGCACCTGCGGGGGTGATCCCAAAAAAGAAATTGAAGCTGAAATCAAGAAAGTGTCTTTCCCGCACCTGCGGGGGTGATCCTAATCTTTAGCGACAATATTTATTGGATGAAAATTCTGGATTATGAAAACAGTCGGTTTGGATATTTGATTTTTATTTGTCATGTCCGTGTGTCTGCGCTAAATATATGATATCAAGAAGAAAGAATCATACAAAATTGGAGGATACGAAAACTATGAGTCTGAGTATTTCTGCACTTGTGCAGATATATGGCAGAAGTATGAAATTTTCATATGAATTCTTCCAAAATACGATGATGAGATAAGGCCCTTTTAAATGCCAAAACAGACCAGAAAAAATCTTTTCTGAGATTTTATCTGTTGGTGTTTCTTAATGGTGAAGTATCATATATGAACTGGTAAGGCAGTGAATAGGTGCAAAGGATCAGATAAATATACTACTAAACGTCAGATTAGAAAGTCTGACGTTTTCCTACGTTTTAGGATAGTCTGACTTTTGGGTTACCGTACAAAAGTTTGTAATAACAAATACTCAAATATCAACAACATCTAGTGTTTCAATCGATTGCAAACATCAATTTGTGTTGGGTGAAAAATTTTTTCAAAACATGATCCAGTACTCATTTGCAAATTTTCATAATCCAGTATTACTGCACAGATCTAATTTTTTACTCATTTTCAAATGTAAAATCGGGAAAATGGAGAGTCTGAAATCTTCAGATTTTGTATCAGATTGTTGTGTGTGTTAAACACTAAATACAATTTGAGTGCATTGATCCGGTTCTGCTTCTGGGTTACTTATTTTTAGATTGAAACTGCTGTCTGATAATTTCTGAAAACTAGCGTCTGATAAGAGAATGCTCTTTATAATCTGATAGAGGCAAGTTCTTATTAAACGTGCAAAACACTTACGTTCTGTGTAAAAACGCAGATATTTTTTCAGAAATTACTGAGATGAATGTCAGCAGATATTGGTGAAAGTTGACAGCGATGAAGAAAATTCTGCTTGCGGATAGTGATGAGACCAACTCGGTTATTTTCGGCCTGATTTTGAATGAGTTCGAATACGATGTCAAAAGAATCCCTTCAACCGCAGGGTGTCCTGCAGAGCTTGCCTCGACGCACTATGATCTTTTGCTTTTAGGTCTTGATGCCAACCAGGAGGATACCTTCGGTATTATCGAGAGTATCCGTCAGCAGCCGCAGATTGCGGATACCAATATTGTTCTGATTATTCCGAATACTGAAAAAATTGATACCTCCAATGCATACAGACTCGGCGTTATCTCCTTTGTAAAAAGGCATGCCGTCCCTGAGGTGCTGCTTGAAAATGTAAGGGAAGCAGTCATGGTAACCGGGAAGGATACAATCCTTGTAGTCGATGACGAACCCATGAATCTTTTTTTATTCAGCAATCTTCTCGGGATCAGATACAACATTATTACTGCGGAGACGGGCAGGGAGGCTGTTGATATTCTCGAAAGAGAGAATGAGAATATTGACCTGCTTCTTCTTGATCTTCATATGCCCGGCATGGACGGTTTTGAGGTTATGCGGCGCCTGTCGGCCATACCGGAGTGTGACAATCTTCCGATTATAGTCGTAACCGCTGATACTGATTTTGACACAGAGGCCGAGATATTTCAGGCCGGTGCCAGAGACTACATTTCAAAGCCTCTTGTTATGCAGGTTGCAATCCAGCGCATCCGCAGAATTATTGAGCTCAGCCATCTTCAGAAATCCCTTGAGAACGAAGTCAAGAAAAAGAGCAAGGAGCTTATGCTCATCAATGAGAGACTTCGTCAGCTTTCGGATCAGACTATTTTTGCCCTTTCATCAGCAATTGATGCCAAGGATTCCTACACCAACGGTCATTCGCGCAGGGTGGCTCAGTATTCCCGGGAAATTTCAAGACGTGTCGGAAAAACTCATGAGGAGCAGCTTGAAATCTACAGTGTTGCACTGCTTCACGATGTAGGAAAAATTGCCATTCCGGAGTCCATAATCATAAAACCAGGAAAACTTACCAGCGAGGAGTTTGAAATCATAAAATCCCATACAACCAGGGGATATGAGATTTTAAAGACGATTTCTGTAATGCCGAGTCTTTATATTGGAGCGCTGTGGCATCATGAAAGATATGACGGTCTTGGTTATCCTCACGGTAAAAAAGGTGACGAAATCCCGGAAATCGCCCGCATTATCTGTGTTGCTGACTGCTATGACGCCATGAGTTCTGATCGCAGCTACCGCAAGGCTCTCCCGCAGGCCGTGGTCAGAAGCGAAATAGAAAAGGGGATGGGAAAGCAGTTTGATCCGCGTTTTGCAAAGATAATGCTGGATATGATAGACGAGGATAAGGATTATAAAATGGTAGGAAGGATCGGTGCTGATTATACAAGCACTGATCCGGAATAACGTATATCAGATCCTGGATGGGTGAGGTTTAAAAGGTTTTAAATCGGTTTCTTCTGAACATGGTTTATCATCGAATCCGGGTTTAAATTCAGAACTCTGCCGTCAGTGCAGATGATGAATATAAGTGTTTAAGGCCAGTTTTAAAAGTTTAAAGTTGTAAGAAAGATATTTAGAGGAATGTAAAATGGATTCTATAGTCGCCTATACGGAGGAAATTGATGATTTGGATCTGGCGTGTCAGGAGATTTACGATAGTATCAGTGGTTTTACATTCCACAAAAACAGTATGGCTCTGGTTTTCTGCGAAGAGGAAACAGACTACCCGGAACTTTACCGGAGACTGTCCGCAAAATTCGATTTTCCGTTTATCGGCTGCACTGCCATGGCTACGCTTATCAGTACCGGAAAGTTTAAAGGCGTTGGTATTTCTGTAATGTTTCTCTCTGCCGACGACTGTGAATTTTCTGTAGGCATTTCCGGAAGTCTTAAAAACGATAACTATGAGCAGGAACTTGAATCTTTGTATTCTGATGTTGTGTCCGGGCTTTCAGGCAAACCTAAACTTATGCTTACCTATGGCAGCATTGTCAATGATGATGATGACGTGGATGCTGATTATGTGCTCGAGAAGCTCGATTCCCTAAGTGATCATATACCTATATGCGGTGCGCTTGCGTCAGACGGTTTCAATTTTGCATCCTACAGGCTTTTCTGCAATGACGTATGTGTCAAGAGTGCCCAGGTTATTGCTCTTATTGCGGGAAATATAGAGCCAAAGGCCATATGCGTCACTTCGTTTAACGGCAGGGCTGATTTCTCCTACAAGGTTACCGAGTCAAAACGCAACCAGGTATTCAGAATTGGTGACGAGACCTTTATAGACGCCCTGCGCAAGGGAGATCTTCTTAAAGAGGGGGATGATCGCACGGGAGTTCAGCAGGTAATGGGTGACTATATTCTTTCTCCGTTTCTTCTCACGCTCAACTTTGAAAACGGTGATACGGTAGAGGTGATCCGCAATCTCTCCTTCCTGAATTTTGATAACGGTTCAGGATCTTTTCTTGGTACGGTTCCGGAGGGTTCGGTAATCAATATCACAATTGTTGGCCGTGATGATGTACAGAATACGGTTAAGAAATGCTTTGACAGTGTTAAGAAAATAATTACGACCGAGCCGGGTAAATATAACACCATTCTCTGCAGCACCTGCTGTGCACGTTTCCTGGCGCTTGGATCCAATATAGAGGGTGAGGCCAAGGCTTTTGAAGGATTGCTTCCGTCAGAAGTTTCTCTGATAGGAATATACAGTTACGGAGAGTTTTGTCCTGTGGCAGGCAGCAAGACGCGGAAAAATTACAATATGTTCCATAATTTCACATTTTCGCTGATGCTGTTTTGATCCGGAGACACTGGCTGATTTGGAGCAGACTGAGCGTATTTTAAGACCGAACAAGCATAGGACTTGATCCCTGTTTGTATTAAGTTCCGGTCCGGCAGTGCGATTTGAAGTCGGACACCCTGGTATAAGCTGCATCTGAATATATTTAAATGTGCGGGTTTGAACTGTGACTGCTGAAGCGGCGATGCATTATAAATTTCTTGAAAGAGACTGTGACAAGAGCCGCTTTATGTGCCTGAATAAATTTTCAGACCGGAATTGCTCAGGCGTGCCTGACTGAATTTTTTTTGGACTGTAGGTATATTTTCAGGGATGTATCTCCTTGCGGCATTGCTGTCCTGATGCTTAAAACTTCACGGACTGCAGATGGAATTTTATCGAATCGTTGTATTAAGCGGCAGTTTTGAAGGCTCTTTTTGTACGCGGCTTGTGTTTTATATTTTAGAAAATCAGGTTAATTATGGATGCGACTACTGAATCTCAATATCAGTTTGAAATAAAAAAGCTTAACCGGGAAATTCGAAGACTTAATAAGATCAACGAGCTCCTCAGGGTTGTAAACGAGCAGGTTTCCAGGACTCAGATTTTTATTCAGAAGGGCAGCAATCAGCGAGTTTTTTATATCAAGCAGCTTCTCAGATCATCCCCGTATATTCAAATCCTTACCGACAGCAAACTTCAGACTGTCATGGCATCGGACGTATACTATCAGTACGAGAAGGATTTTGATTATGACGAGATAAGGAGCGGAGTTCCGCTGAGTTCTGCTCTGAAGAATATTCTTTCAGTCGAGCAGCTGAATGATTTCATGGAGAAATGCCGGCTTGTGCTTAACGGAGCCCAGATAGAGCCGTATGTAGTCCGTACATATCACAACAATGAAAAGTATGATTTTCAGATTACTATTCAGCTGATGATGCAGAATGATGAGGTAATCGGTTTAAATATTCTCTTCGTTGAAACAACAACCATTATAGATGCTCTTGAGCGTGCAAAGCAGGCAGATATGGCAAAGGGTAAATTTCTTGCCAATATGTCTCATGAAATAAGAACGCCTATGAATGCCATTGTCGGTATGTCAGAGTTCATTCTTCGCGACTGTGAAAGTCCAAAGGCAAGATCCTATGCCTCCATGATCCGATCTTCCGCCAAGACGCTGATTTCCATAATCAATGATATCCTTGATTTTTCAAAAATCGAGTCTGGAAAAATGGAGATTATAAAGAGCTATTACAAGTTTTCCTCCATGATGAATGATGTTGTGATATTGCTAAGGAGCAGAATTCACGAGAAACCTATTAATATAATTGTTGATGCAGATCCTACAATACCGGAAAGACAGTACGGTGATGAGGTCAGAATAAAACAGATCCTGATAAATCTTCTCAGCAATGCGGTTAAGTTCACCCACACAGGATCCATCACTATCAAAGTTAACCCTGATGTAAATAAATATGAAGGAAATTATCATTTGATATTTTCTGTCACGGATACCGGAATAGGTATCAAGGAAAGTGAAATAAAAAATATTTTCAATACATTTGTTCAGGTTGATACCAAGCGCAACCGTACTGTGCAGGGCACGGGCCTGGGACTGCCAATTACGAGGCAGCTGGTCCATATGATGGGAGGTGAGATCAAAGTTTATAGTAAATACGGAAAGGGTTCGACCTTTACCTTTGACATTGAAACGAAATCCGACCGGCTTACTCCAATCGGTAATCTGAAATTCGATCAGGATAATCTTGGCAATGTTGAAATTTTCAAAGCTTCATTTACAGCACCGGATGCCTCCATACTGATTGTTGATGACAATGATCTCAACCTTCAGGTTGCTATCGGTCTCCTTGTTCCGTACAAATCCAAGGTTGATTCGGCTACCAGCGGTGCAGATGCAATGATTAAATTTTCCAGAAAACGTTATGATCTTGTTTTTATGGATCACATGATGCCCGTTATGGATGGTGTTGAAACTACGAGTATGCTCAGAAAAATGCCTTTTGGTGAATCTACACCTGTAGTTGCTTTAACCGCCAATGCATTGAAGGGTGCTGATGAGGAATACCGCAATCTCGGCTTTCAGGATTTCCTGTCAAAACCGATTGATCCATATGAGCTTGAAAAAATTCTGCTGAATAATCTGCCAAGGAATCTTGTTGTTAAGGGTGATCAGCAGGCGGACGAATTATTTGATTCACATACAGACTCCGACTCTTCAGCTGATAAAGACAGCAGCAAAGGTATCAGTACCAGCTCAGAATTGATCGATTCAAAGCTCGGACTTCGCTACAGTATGGGAAAACCTGAATTTTACAAAAAAATGCTCGGAATTTTCGCTTCAGGAAATCATCTGAAGGAGATTGATGAACTTTTAAATGAGAAAAACTGGGTTGATTATCAGATTAAGGTTCATGCCCTCAAGGGTATTGCCATGACCATAGGTGCCGTAGAACTTTCCGAGCTGGCAAAAAGTCTGGAGCAGTCTGTTAAATCCGGAAATACCGATTATGTGCTGGAGCATCACCATGAACTGCGTGAGCTGTATCAGAAAGTTGTTGATCTGATAAATTCCGGCGGAGTAAAGATTTCTTAACTATTTCCGTCAGGACTACGGGGTTATTTCCTTAATCGCCTATGCTGAGATATGAGGAGGCTTAGCATAGCGCAGATTTAACTGTTGCGAAAAAAAACGCGGTGTTATTCAGGCTGGAATGTGTCAAAGTTAAAGTCAGAAAACCGGATAGATAATTTGAAAGCCGGCATCAGTACAATGTTTTTTCCGGTTTGAAATTTATGGCATGTTTTTTAACAAACGCCGTCATCACCGGTTTTGCAGTCATCAGACCTGAAGTAATGTTGAAGCCGACATTCCGCAGTTGAAATTGGTTATTTCTATACCTGTAAACCGACTTCATTTTTTTAAGAAAACAGGTTCTCTATAAATTTTAGTTGGATGGTTAAATCTTAGACAGCTCCTAAATTAAGAACTGTGAGGATATTTAAAGAGGTAGTTTATCCTTATAAAATATGAAATTAGAACAACAAAATAAGGAAAA
>JAEEOK010000070.1 GCA_016284235.1 Succinivibrionaceae bacterium | reverse complement strand
ACCTCAATTTATTGCATTAATAACATATGTACATCGATATAAATACATATGTACATTTTAACATAAATAGACTTCGATTAATAGTGATAAATGATTATTTTTTGAACAAAAAGCAATAAAATAAAAAAATAAGATCGTTCTATCACGGGAAATGTAGAGATAAGGATTTTGAGCGACGGAATATTGCTACCTTTCAGAAATAAAGGAACTTTTCATAGGTACAGATTTCTCAATGATTGTGCTTAAGTTTCATAAACATAACAAGAGGACATCAGCACGTATTGCGGGTTTACTCCTGTATACAGAGCATTAGATACAATCAGTAGATTAACAATTTCCCGGTTTCACACCGGTGGATCAACTGACTGGCTCCATGCCCGAACGAGAAGATAGAGCAAGAGTGCCTTTCAATGGAAGAGAATGCACCCTTATATCAGCAAGTACTGCTTTCAACATTGCAAACAGACTGCCCTCTGTCAGCAAAATCAGATCAGCATCGTTTAAATTCAACCGGTTGTGACTGACAAACTGCAGAATGATGGCAATCTTTTTTTTTCTCATTGAAATCCTCATATACACGTATAAGTGAGGTTAATTGTTGCAGTAATCCATAATATCTTTCATTTTTGCTTTTATTACTCTATGTTCTTCTTTTACCGTTTCATTTTTCTTCTGCTTTTCAGGTACTTTTGTAAAACTATCAAAAATTTTCTTTTTGTTACAATCATCCCGCTGCAGATAATCTCTAAAACTGATTAGCAATTCTTTGCTGATTTCTTTTAAATGCTCATGTGTTAGAGTAACAATCTCAAAGACATCTTTTTTGACATTCTTATCTGTAGAATTAGGAACAACGTTTCTGTATTTATCAAGAAATTCAGCAAGACAGTTTTCAAATTCAGAACGGGAGGCACTAAGTTTCTGTTTCTTTTCCTGCTCTTTTTCTGCAGTAATCAGATCTGCGATACGCTTTTTCTCATCAGTGGTAACCCTTGTATCAGAACGAAGCAGTTTTCCAAGTTGATCGTAATATCTGACGTTACTGAAAACATCCTGCGTATTTGTTGAAACTTTATTTCCACTTTTCGTCTCATACAGGAAATGTTCTTTATGATCCTTATTATTATGTGCTTTACGGAAATCATCCAGTTTGTTGTAAACAAGATCATTTATTCCTGAATAGTCACGATGCATCTGAGATATTTTGCGGAGATTTTCATATTGAATGCAACTTTCCCATCCTTCACCGAAAGAGTTTCTCATTTCTGATTTAAATGATTCAATAGCTTCATCTGCTTTAATTTTATTTGTTTCATATGTCGGGAATCTAATTTCATCAACATGCATTTTAACTGCACCGGCACCGTATGGCTTGGCGTGCCCCAGCATATGGAAACAGTTTTCATTATCCCAGAATTTAATCACATACAAAAGCGCACCGAGTTCCTCTTTTCTGAGATTGTGAAACAATATTGTTCCCTTGAACTTATTTCCCGGCCTGGTTAGAAATTCAACTTCTGATTTCTGTGCGTCAGTAAAAGAACTGCTGTCGACATTTGCAAAAGTTTCCTGAACCTTATATCTCTTCCATCCGGAAATTCTGGAATTGCTCTGCTGATAGTTGGTCTGCTCATTATTCTGATCGTTTACCAGATATCCGTCAGTGAAAGACGTCTTCGGTTCCTGCAGAACTAGAATTTTCCTGCTGAAGCTCGAACCTGAAATTACATCATTGGAAATAAAATCAGAAAAACCGATCCTGCTCTTCAGACTGAAATTGCTGCAATCTCCGTTTCTAATTGTACCGAACATCAGTTCAGGCAGATCAAATACATAATCTGAATTGTGACATTTCTGGTTTACCTTATCATCAATAGAATATTGATAAAGAAGTCTTGGCATTCTACAGATCCCGATTTCCTGGATAACACCTTTTTTATCTTTAAATACCCATACCGGGAATCCGTATTCTTTGTGCTGGTTGTTTTTAAGGAATGTTACAAGTTCTTTTGTATCAGGGGACTGTGAACGTTCGAATTTATTGTAAACATCAACAGAAACATCAATTACCGTATCTTTTATATCGTAATAAAAATAACTGTAGTTGACATATTTTTTATGGTTGGGAATTTTCTCATCCTCTACTCTGTAATTGGTGAACACAAGGTAACCGTCTACCGCACTGCTGCTGTCAAATTTGTCTTGATCAAATTCAAAATGAGCCCGCTTCTTGATTCCGTTATTAATTTTTCTTTCTAAATCGCATATCGTGGCTTTATACTGAGTTTTAAAACCTTTACCAGCCTTAAGGTATTTGTCTTTCAGATTATCATTCTTTACTTTACCGTCAGCGGTCCTGGAAATATTCTTTCCTCCGTCCGGAACTGAATTTTTTATTTCCTTGTCTCCGCTAAGTTTGAGTAGCGTATTAATATCACCGTTATAGGCTTTTGCACAACTGCAGAGTCTTGCTGAAACTGTTCCGTCATCATTCAGCCTGATCCATGCGGCACTCACTGTGAAGTCTTTATACCTTGCAAAATAATCAGTTTTAGATGATGTTACATCTCTAAAAGCGTAAAGTTTATTGGTAAACTGCTGAAACTTTCCAAAACAGATAATTTCTGCATCATTTCGCAACATTCCTTTAATAGAACTTCCCGGAATTACAGTTTTGCCGTCTGGTGTTTTAGCCCATGAAATACTGGAAATCTTGTTTTTATCCCTGTCCTTTGAACCGCTGGTTCCTCCAACACATAAATAACCGTGATTGGTCAGCGTAACATCAATAGCACCGCTGTATGATTCTCTGAAGGGAATATCGTGGCTTACCTGGTGAGCCCAGTGAGGAACATAAATACTTGTGGCACAAGGTACAAAAGAATAAGGAAGTTTTAATATAGTATTCATGACGGACATCTCCTATTTGCTGAATCCGGTAAACTGCTGCAGGAACGGAACCCATCTGCCCTGATCCTCCAGTTTGTACCAGATCCGGTATTTTAATTTTTTTACATATTTCTGAAGATCTCTGCGTGCCATCAGTTCTTTGTCAAAATAGCACATTGAACCACTCGGTTCGCTATGTGGATCACTTTCATAAAATGATACCAGGTAGGTCTGATCGTGAAGAAGTTTGATCCTTACGGTACTTTCCCCTGATACAAATTCGCCCTCAAGCAGATATCTTTGCGGCTCATAGGAAATATTGAGGCCGATTCTAACTTCATCTGTGTACATAAACCAGGTATCCTGGTTGTTTTTGATGTAATCAGCAAGATGCTCCCTGTCAACGGTAACTGTTTTGATTTCTTTAAGATCTGCCTCGATAAGTTCAGGCAGGACTGATCTGTTTCCCGAATCTTCGATGAATCTGTTGTACATTGAAATACTGTTAGTCATTGTTCTGCCTCTTATTCCAGTAATTCCGATAATTTGTAATTGTTTCCTGCGCTGGTTATACCTGCCTGACGGCCTGAGCCGGTGGAAATAGGAAGATAACCTTCAGCTATATCTAGAAGCGTGCGTTTTAGTGCAACTTTGATATCAGAATCTTTGAATTGGTATTTTTTCAAAATATCAACTTCAATGGTAAATTCAGGTTGATAAATTCTTATTTCGGAAAACAAAGCGGTAGGGATGGTGCCGCCGGAAAAACGGTCAATCTTGTTATGCGTTCTTGTAATATCCGCACGGGAGGAATCAAGGTATACATCAGGAACAACCAGTTTGCCTGCTATTGCTGATGAACCGTTACCCTGGGTAGTTGCATATCCGAACAGATCAATGAATGAGTCAATAACATCTTTTCCGAAGGTTTCAAGCAGATCAAATGAATACGCGGTATCTTTATTATCTGGGTTGTCAAAAAAATCATCGGCAAAAATATTTTTCAGTTTAAGGTAGTGATAGAGAGTACGGTGCAGGATCAGGCCTTTGATAGTGCTTCCCATAATCACAATTCTGTTTTTCTCACCTTCAAAACAGTTGCTTTTGTTCCAGTTTAAATAAGATTCTTCGTATGACTCATTTTTATTATCTTTAGTGGTCTGACTTCCGATAATCCAGGTATCGCGTCCCTTTAGTTTCAATTTTACCAGAGACTCAAGTTTCTGACTTTTTTCCGGATTGAGAGTAATGTAGTCTGTTTCTATATTATCCAGTGGTTTACGGTTTAATCTAAACTTGTTAAGTTCATCATTTTTCTTTGAAATATCAGATACATCAAAACAAAGATGCTTAAATCCGATCATTGAAAATGCACCGAAACCGTTGGATGTGTTTGAACCTAGAGTAAAACCACGATCTGCAAGTAACTGAATCATTTCCCGAAGTTTGTCTTCTTCGTCATCTTCGATAACGGCCTCTACATCAAAAGAGAACCGCAATCCTACCGGTAGAATGGCAGTATCAAATTTTGCCTTGTTCTTGGAAACACCGCGGGCATTAATGGAGGTACGCTCTCTGTTTTTTATTCTATGAACATCTGAAAATTTTTTATAAAGTTCATCTCCATTAACTGATGAATCATTCAATAATCCGAAATGTATACATGACTTACTGTCCAGCATAAGTCCGTCGGTTATTACAAATTTTGATGCTGTAGATTCGTTCTTGCCGCTGCTTCCGAACCATTTTTCGATAGTCTTTTCATCCAGATCATCTGAATAGTCAAGTACAGACCTCCAAACCCCTGTTATAGCGGTGGCAGGCAGGTACGGAAGATTATTCCAGTCAGTTGCAATAGCGGTGTCTCTGCCCACAATGCGGTCTCCTGAATGTATGGCAAGCGGGGTTTTTGTCTGCAGAACAAACCTGCCAATAAAAAACTTATTCATTGTTTTCTCCTTTTTTCAAGTAAGGTTTCAATACCTCAAAATTCGAAAAATCATTTTTTACCTGTACTTCAAGGATGTAGAGTAACTGATTTCTAGTGAATTTGTTTTTTACCAGGTATTCATAATATTTTTCTGCAAAATAGGAAAGGCGCCTCTGTTCACGGTCAAAAAGCCTTGCCCCCCAGACTTTAAATTCCTCTTTATTGGTTTCCTTTTTGGTGTTTGACGGTGAAGGGTTGAGATCATTACCGATGTTTTCAAAAATAACGGTATGTACTTCATCTAGATAATTATCCTGTCCGGCAAGTTTTATCCGTTCGAAAATGACGTTCCACTGAGTTATTGTAGGACCAAAATCCTGATCAGGATCCACCCTGTTACAGCTTCGGATATCGGCATACAGTCCGGCTACAAAATTGAGATGTGCGCGGATTTTTTCCTGACTGTTAATTGAATCCTTGAATGATTCTCTTGCCCTTCGCAGGTACGTAATCAGGTTAGGATTAAGTTTAACTTCTTCGGCTGAATCTACAGCTTTATTCAGTTCTATTTGAACAGGAGCAAACAGCTTGGTGATCCTGGAGTTATTAATCCATTCCGGATTTATTAAAATCTGACCGTAACCTAGCTGTCTGTCAAGCCCCAGACCGCAGTTCTGCTGCTCTGCAAGAAGTGCAGCATCAGGTGCTTTATTAAGTTCAAAACAGATTACACTGCCCTTGTTTATCAGCTGTCTGTCACCGTCAAAGCCGCCTCTCTTGCGATTGAAATAGCGTTTAACGGATGTTCTGATAAATGATTTTTCTGGTTTGTAGGTAAATTCAAGATCTGAACATTTTTCTGACAGCTGCCACAGATTGCTTCCCTGAGGTATAAGGGTAGGCTGTCCGGTTTTGAGATCTATAAACTGACAGTCGCTGAGACACCATATATAGAGAAGATTATTCTGAACAGGGGACGGAGCTGCTGGTTCTTTCACCTCTGCAATGCTGAGGCGTATTCTTCCGAATTCTGAATATCTTGATTTTCCAACTCTGATTTCAGTGCCGTCGAGAAATTTTTTTATCAGTTCTCTGTGCTGCTCTGCATAATCAATATAACCAAGGAACACTGCACCCTTTTCAATATATTTCTGGTTAAAGAGTTTTCCTTCATCAGCAGTCTGAGTCATGAAATCGATAGATGTTCTGGTTATAGTGCCGCAGGTAACTGAATACTGTTGCATATCTGCCGACAGATATCCGCCGCGCATCTGTTTGTACTGGATTGAGTCATTATCCGAACCTGCACATTTATTAACAAGTTCATCTTTTACCGGTTTCTTATTTTTAGGATAATGCAGACACAGCGGAGTCGGGAGTACAGTTTCACCATGGACAGAATTTCCGCTGGATGTAACTTTTAACGGATAGGCATTACTGAACCGGTTAGAACTGTTGTTCTGAAACAGGGAGAACTTTTCATCATCACTGCAGGAATTATCCTGATAAATCTCGGATGCAAGAGCACCAAGTACTACACTTCCCGGTATATAATCCAGGGTTTCATTTTCGAATGTTACAGCGTGATCCCGGCTGATAACAAGATTATCTACTGCCTCTGCATAATAGTATGTTCTCATAACACCTCCACAAGACATCTGCCGAATCCGCGTCTGCGTTTTCCACCGATTTCAGTTATGAATGAAGCCAATGTTTTAAGTAATTCCTTCAGTTTATCCTCTGATTCAAAAGTATCATTGAATTTCTGATTATCTTCATAACTGATTGATGTAATAAAATTCAGAGGTACGACAACCTCACAGGATCTCAGAGATTTGTCCGCAGCCACTCCGTTTTTATCGATGGCTGTACTCTGTATGATTTTGTATAGGTGTCGGCTTAAATCCTGCTCTTTTATTTCATTTTTTTCAGAACCGGTCAGTTCAGCATTGTTGAAAAACAGAATACCGGATGTTGCCAGCTCGTCATTATCTAGGTCATTATTATCGCATGGACACTCAAGTGATGTTCCCGGAACTCCGAACAGTACATCCATCTCATCTTCTGTGAGAATACTGTTGTTACAGCACAGCTGAGCAGAATTTCTGAACATTCCCTTCAATGTTTTGCCGGGAATAAAAGGAAGATTGTCTCTGTCCTTTAAAGCAATGGAATCGGCATAAGCACCGGCTTCATGACCGGTACCTATATACCAGTAACCTAATAATGAAATTTTGATTTTTACTGTTTTCATATCGAATTCCTGTTATATACCGTTACTGTCAGCAGCTATTTGTTCATCACAGTCGCTGTCTGCGTACATAAAATGATATATTACCAGTAAATCAGCAAAAGGTGATTCGAGGTATAGTGTTTTATTGTCTGCATCAACTACCCGGTAATAAAAATTATCATTAACTTCAAAATTATCAGACTGGTGATTTTTTGAATCCGTCAGAGTAAACAGTTTGTACAGCTCGTTCTTGATATCGGAGTTTACTTTATTCCGGAGCATTTCATAATTACGTTTTGCCTCGTAGAAATCATTGCGGGACAGTGATGTCATCATTTTTCTGAAAGTTGAAATTACTGATGAATAGTCCTTGTTTTTCGGATTGATTTCTTTGTGGCGTTCCAGGAATTTCATGAAGTTTGAAATGTTCGGATATTCAATATCTGAATCTATAAAGTATACTCCGCCGCCTAGACTGAACTGCTCAATTTCAGTTCCTGGGATCCGACATTTGAACGTTCTGCTCCTTGACATAATTGTGTCAAAACTTTCCTGCGAAGATGTTGACATTCTGTAGAATGCTACTGCAGATCTTCCTTTAAATTGAGAAAGTTCCTGCAGTCCGTCTTTATTCTTGGTCAAATCCTTGGCTTTGCTCGCCAGACCTTCAACTATAGCTCCTGTATTCGATACTGGATGCTTAATTTTATTGAAAAGAATTCCGCCGCTCGCTGTTAAACCGTCCTTGACAGAGGACTCTAGAGTATTAAGAATTTTTTTGTCAATTGAAGCACAAAGTTTCTTTTGAGTGAGTTCCTTGAATTTCTTGGTATATTTGACACAGTATTCAAATGCATATTTAGGTTCAATCATCAGGGTAAGATCGTCACCACCCAGTACGAGAGGGCGGAATATAAATGTTTCCTTTCCTTCGTTTTGTACTTTCTGGTAAACCTCGGAAAACGCATATTGAGCAGCTTCCTGTGTTGATTCACTCAGACTTTTCGAGAAGTTTTTCATAGTCTTCGTGTAATCATCAAGATTACTCTGGGCATCTCTTATTTTAATAATGGTCTGACCGATCCCGTTACCGTCAAAATGTAAATAGGCAATGTCACTGCCGGTATTCTGGTAGCGGTTGAAATCACGGATAAATTTCCCTATGAGCAGCTTATATCTGGAATCCTGTTTATCAACTCCTTTCTGCGGAGGAATAAACTTCTGATATATTCTTTGTGATACAGATTCATCATCAGAATCGATAATGGATTTCAGGGTGCTTGATGCCAGATCCCGTTCATAATCAACAGCCGGCATTCCTGTACTTTTATTAGGTTCAACTGCTATTGTTGAGTACGGAAGCTGTAATTCTGCAAGGTTAGCAGATGCATTGAGCTTTTTGAAAGCTATACTGATTTCTTCCTTGAATTTTGAGCTGTCATCAGAAATTTCACCGAAATAATCAGTGTGTTGCATATACGGGAAATATTGATAAAAAACAAGTAACCACAATTTTCTGAAATCAGAAAGCGCAGATTCGTTTTTACTGTATGAATAGAATGAACCTCCACGACGCCTTATAAAATTAATAGGATCATCAGGATATGTTTCATGCAGAGTCTGGAGAACTTTACCGAGAATACAGTCATTACTGTCATCTATGAAATTATCCAGTTTGTCACTGATGGCAATCAAATCCCTTAAATTACCTGTTCTGCCGAGGTAGGACTGGATAGATTTAGTTTCAAACAAATAAATATAAGACATAAGCAAAACTCTATATCAAAAAATTATGTGATTATAAATTAATTATCACATTTATTATGAGATGTGCCAGTCATTTTTATTTATGTTGCTTGCTAATTGAACTAAATGTCAAAACTTAGGATTTATAAGTTGGAAAAATGTTCAATGAGAAATGCGTGATTATACGTTTTGTGAACATGATGATTTTTATGTGAGATTTGATTGCTGACGAAGACAAATGTTTACCATGTCGACCAATGATGAAATGAATAGGTTAAAAAGAATCAAACAAAGAAATAATCCCGTCGACTCTATTGTGGGATTTCGATTGCGGTTCCTTTGATAATTTTCAATCGTATAAATCTAGACAGATCAAGCCCGACGAAGAAATGGAGCAGTTTGCGTCAGCCGGGGTTCCGACGTTTCAATTGTATCAATTCAGACAGATCAATCCCTACTTTGGTACGCGCTATGCGTACCGGTGCGCTGTTACTCTTGCTTCAATCGTATCAATCCAGACAGATCAATCCCGACGTTTTTGTCCTCAACGGGGCAGATCAAGTATCTGCTGATGTTTCAATCGTATCAATCCAGACAGATCAATCCCGACAAAGACATCTTAACAGATGCTTTATGCGGTTTTCAGAAGTTTCAATCGTATCAGTCCAAACAGATCAATCCCAACAGGTGAAACTACCTACAGCGGAATAACAGGTCTGCCGTTTCAATCGTATCAGTCCAAATAGATCAATCCCGACGTTGTTATTCAACGTGTGGATGGCACTTTTGAAACCATGTTTCAATCGTATCAATTCAGACAGATCAATCCCGACTTCATATTTGCTAACTGTACCGATATTTATTGGTACGTTTCAATCGTATCAATCCAAACAGATCAATCCCGACTGCTACCCTCGCGGAGCCAGTCGTGGCGCGGCTCTCAGATGCCGAATGGCGGAACCTGTTTTTGAAAGATTGAAATGATTAAAATTTATACAACAAATTTTGCATATAATTTAATCAATAAATTTTCAATTTTCTAAAAAATCCAGCAAAATCAATGAGTTATAAACATAAAATTTACAAATATCCTAGTGGCGGAACCTCCCTCGATTTTTGCGATTTTTACTGATTATGATCTGGACATTAAATATCTTCTAAAAGTAAAAAACACAATATATTATTGCAACAACATAATATTTGTCGCGTTGAAAAGAAACGCTTATTTTTTACCAAAAAGAAAAAATACCGGAATTTACATTCCAATTATCCAGGATAAGACTTTCAACCAAAGAAAATCTACCTGCAACATCATGAACAAAATGCAGGACGAAAGAGAGACATAGACCAAATTCAGCACCTGGAGAAAAAAACAGTAATCCCTTACATTTGCAGATCGATTTTTCAG
>JAEEOK010000069.1 GCA_016284235.1 Succinivibrionaceae bacterium | reverse complement strand
TAAGGATAAACTACCTCCTTAAATATCCTCACAGTTCTTAATTTTGGAGCTGTCTATGATTTAACCATCCAACTAAAATTTATGGAGAACCAAATTTTTTTTATAGGTAAGGAAACTTTATAAGTTACAAGGATTTGTACAGTGAAATATGTCTACAAAAAAATACGTAGACACAAAAATATTCGGGAACTAAGGATAATTTAAACACATTAAAGTTCAGATCCCGCAAAAAACGTCCAGCCGCAGCCTTTGATAAAAATATCATGCAGCTGTCTGAAAAAAAATGTAATACAGTACAAATTATCAGCATATGCCTGTTCGATATGCGTTCATAAATTTCATAAAATGTCAGAAGCGTAAATATAATCCGTCGTATCCCGTTTATTAAGAGTCATCAAATGACTATTTAATCCACAAATATATCATTTTGATTATTAAATAAATGATAATATACCCTTTACATCACATTTTTTTAAGAAAATACATAAAATCACTTGCTTTTTTCAAATAAATTTATACAATAGTAAATGTAAAAACAATTTTGGTAAAGGTGGTGAAAGTATGAAATACACAGAGCTTATATCCATAGTTGAATCGCTGGTAAATAATAATCCGAACATGGCAGGGACTGAATACCTGGAGGCATACAGAGACGTAGAAGATGACCATAGAGACGGTGCTTCCGCCCTGATTCTGTGCCGCAACAGGGATGACAAATCCAAACTCAATTTTGTTGTTTCCATGACTTACAGTGGAAACGGAGAACTGGATACAGCCAAGTTCTACGTGTATACGGTCAACTGCAGCTACTTCGATACTTTTCAGTTTAATCTGCGCATGAGTCTGCCTTCTCTCAACTTTAAGCTCAAGGTTGTTAAAATCTAAGGAAAGGCAAATGCCGCCTTGACAGACAAGTCATACAAACAGACTGCCCGGCAGACCAGTCGCAACCGGAAGGAGTTACCATAAAGAGAAGAAAAAAAATAATAACTGTGCCATAACCGAAATTTTTCTGACAAAAGAGGTATCCGAGATGAATATTGAAAATCTTAAAGAAAGTGTCAAGCTCTGCATTGATTCAAAACTCACGGCATTTATTCAGGGATCACCCGGACTCGGCAAGTCGGCAATAGTAAAGGAAATTGCCAGAGAAAGAAATCTCAAGCTCATAGATGTGAGACTGGCACAGTGCGATATCACCGATCTGAACGGATTTCCAAAAAGAGACGGCAGCAAGGCCACATACCTGCCTTTCGATACCTTCCCCGTTGAAGGAGATCCTCTTCCTGAAGGTAAAAGCGGATGGCTTCTTTTTCTTGATGAACTAAATTCCGCTGTCAAATCGGTACAGGGAGCCGCATACAAGCTTATACTGGACCGCATGGTTGGCAACCACAGTCTCCACCCTGATGTCGCCATTGTGGCAGCGGGAAATCTGATAACCGACAATGCAGTGGTTAACAGAGTATCCACCGCCCTGAGAAGCCGTCTGATAAATCTTACTCTTGCGCCTGACACCGGTCTCTGGATTGACTGGGGAATCAACAACAATCTGGATGACAGAATACTCGCCTATATCAAATACAAACCCGGCAATCTGTTCAACTTCGATCCAAACAAGGATGAAGAAACATACGCATGCCCGCGCACATGGGAAATGCTTAGCAAAATACTGAAAACCATAAATTCAAATAATCTTAAAACATACAGTGAACTGATAACCAGCATCGTAGGAAACGTAGGTCTTGAATTTGTGGAATATTCCAGACTGAGAGACAGTCTGCCAAACATACATCAGATACTGCAGGGAAGTACTAAAAGCGACAGTTCCTGGGACATCGGCAAAAAATGGATGATAATTTTTCATATCATCGGCCATAGAAATCTTATAAATAGCGAAGATGATTTCAAAAATGTGTTTAATTACATTAACGAATTCGGTTCTGAATTCAGCAGTCTCTTCATAAAGCAGTGCTGCAGACTTCCTGACATAAGCGTTCGGATGATGAAAACCAGTGCATATTATGAAATCCTGAGTAAGATTAACCCTGCCGCGGCACCGTCCGCCTGAAATTTCAGGGGCCAAAAACCGGAATCGCAAATGCCGTGTGTTTTCATTCCCGCGCCTCATCAAGACGTCGCAACCGGATTTCTCACAGAGAGGTTATTATGGAACTCGATAAAATCAAGGTAACTGTAATGGTTCACGATCCGTTTCTCGGTACGATTCTGGCAGGCACAAAAATAATCGAAAACCGTAAAATAGAAACCGCTGCAACCGACGGAAGAGTAATCATTTACAATCCGGATTTCTTTAAGGATCTAAAACATGAGGAGCAGGCTGCAGTTTTTGCCCACGAGGCAACACACATTGCCCTTCTCCATCCATACCGCTGTTACGCCAGAAACGCCAATCCTCAGCTTTGGAATATTGCGGCTGATTATGTGGTAAACGATGCCCTGAAAAACTGCAATAAAAGTTTTGATCTGCCTGACTGCGGCCTTAAAACAGAAAATAGGTTTAAGGATAAATCCACAGAAGCAATATATGACATTCTGTCTGATGAATGTGAATCACTGATGGAAAAAATAAAAAAACTGGTGGATTCTAAAAAAAATGAAATGGAGAAAAGCGGCAGTATCGTAATAAGTATCGACGATTTGCTTGAACCGGCCAAGGTAGATGAGAACGGCAATACTATTCCTGAAATCAATGGAATTCCAACCGATGTTATACAAACAATTCAGGCAGCCCAGATTGTCAGTCAGTGCTCACCCGCAGATCTGGTTTCAAAAAGCACGCGCGCGCTTGACTCTTTTCTTCATCCGATGCTGAACTGGAAAACACTTCTAAGAATGTACTGCAACGATTTCAAGATTGAGGACTATTCCTGGAGATATCCGAACAAAAGATACGAAGATGACTATCTCCCGTCACTGTGTGGCGAAACCCGGCCCTACATGAAGAAGATAAACGTATACATAGATGTATCCGGATCCATTTCCGACAAGCAGCTTGCAATTTTTCTGTCCGAGCTCACATATCTGTTTGACGATCTATGCATTGAAAAAATGACAATACAGTCATTCAGCATCGGACTGAGTTCAAAGGAAGTTTTCACAGATTCAAGGAACATCAGTAGCTACGAGCCAGATTCAAACGGCGGAACGGAAATCATGAGCGTAATAGAAGACATTAACAAAAACAGAGCATTGTTCAGCATAATTTTCACAGACGGCGAATTTGACAACAGTCCGGTTTTAGAATGCAGGGAAAATATTTTCTGGCTCATAAACGACAATCCTGGATGCAGCATGCCAAAAGGAAAAACTGTCCACATTTCCTCGAATGACTACATATGACGCTCCGGGTCTGACGGAGAAATATGAAAATCGGTACTGTCTGCGGACATGCCTGAACTGTCAGCCTGTCATGATTTGCAGTACCGTACGAGGTTAGCTTCACTCCTTCAGTCCGGCAGACATTCCGCAAGTCAGGAGTGCTTTATACGCTGCATTGCCGAATGACGCCGTGAAATTGCAGTTTGGCGACACAGGGTCAACTGGACATGGTCTGAAATTAAAATCAGGTAAATAATTTTTTAACCAGCAAAGGGGCATAAAACATGAACTTTCCAAAATTAATGCGCGCAGCCAGGATCGTTGTTCCGGAAGAAAAGATTTTAGGGTTTGTTTTTCCCTTCTATGAACTAACGGAGGTAACACCCTTTAAATTCTTCGGCCGTGTTACCAAGGTGGACAATAATGAAAAATGGGTGGTAACCCCACTTAAATCCGAAATTATCAGGTTGAACGGGAAACATCTGGTATGTAAAGTCAGCGAGGAAGCTTCAGGTGATGACTTCACAGAAACGTATCACAGCGGAAGAAGAATTTTCATCTCTGAACCCTACGACAGTACCAAACACAATGTCCCGAAAGATTTTTGGGATGGCGGTGGTGCTGAATATTTATACAAAGCTGAATTTACAATGCCGGTAAAAGATATGAACAATGCCGTAATACCAATGAAAATTATTTCCGACGGCATGCTCTGATCCGCAGCATGGCATACTTCATCCAGGCATATTTTTCAAATGAACCGTGAGAGGTTTAAAAAGCCGGCACGGTTCTCTCTTTATTCTGCAGCTTTCCCCTCCCCTGCCTTCATCACCCGCAGTCAGCAGTCTCCGTATACAAAAAAAGATATGCCAAATAATATATACGTCGTATTATCAACTCTTTTTTAGGGTTAAAATTAGCCAGTGAGTTATTCTTGGGGTAACTGCACCCGCTTTTAATCTTTAAAAATCAGCTCAGAACACCTGCGGCAGATGTGAGTGATTTTATAAAAGATTTGATTATTTTTGTTTCACTGATACAAGAGGCGCAAATGAAGGAAATCCAGCGTCGAGAGAAATACATTCATAGAAAGGTTTTACTAGTTGATGACGAACCTGTTAACAGACAGATCCTGGGACTGATTATTCAGCAGCACTACAATGTTATCTGTGCAGAAAACGGTCTGGACGGTCTCAGAAAATTATCAGAGGCTCCGAACACAATTTCTCTTATTCTTCTTGATCTCATCATGCCGGAAATGGACGGCTACGAAATGCTGAAGAAAATTCAGGAGACAAAGGAATACCGCAGGATCCCTGTAATTGTACTGACCTCAGACAAGGACGCCGAGGTGAAATGTCTGAATCTAGGTGCGTCAGACTTCATGCCAAAACCTTATGAGGATCCGAAAGTAATACTTGCAAGATGCAAAAAAGCAATACAGCTGGCAGAGGATCGCATTCTCATAAATGAAAACGAAAGAGACAGTCTTACAGGTCTTTATACAAGACTCTTCTTTCTGCAGTACGCCAAGCAGCATGACTGTTACTGTCACGACATGAGCATGGATGCCATAGTAATCAATATCAACCGGTTCAGACTGGTGAACAGTCTGTACGGAAGAGCCTACGGCGACAGACTTCTTCAGACAATAGGAAGCCTGATTGCAGAAATTCTCAATGATACTGACGGAATCGCATGCAGATGTGAAGCGGACACATTTTATATTTACTGTCCTCATATTCAGGATCACGACAAATTCGCACGCAGCTTCATTTCAAAATTTGAAAAAGCGGTGGAAAACTCAAGAATAACTCTAAGGCTGGGCATATATGAATATGTGGACCGTACTCTTTCTCTTGAACATCGTCTTGACATGGCCAAGAACGCATGCAGCAAGTTAAGAAACACATACAAGAGCGACTACAACATATATGATTCTCTGCTGCACGAAAAAGAGCTCTACAACGAGAAACTCATACATGAAATGGACAGGGCCATTGCTGAAAAGCAGTTTAAAGTTTTCTTCCAGCCTAAATACGATATAACCGGTGACAAGCCGAGACTTGCAAGCGCCGAGGCTCTTATCCGCTGGATCCACCCTGAATTCGGCATTATCAGTCCGGGCATATTCATATCTCTGTTTGAGGAAAACGGTCTGCTGCAAAAGCTTGACAGATATGTATGGAACGAAACAGCCGCACAGATAAAGGACTGGAAGGAGAGAGTGAAACGCTATGTGCCCGTATCTGTCAATGTATCAAGGACTGATATATATGATCTTGATCTGATTGACAAAATAAAGAGCATTCTTAACGAGCATGATCTTTCAGCTTCTGATATGTATCTGGAAATCACCGAATCCGCATATACGGACAACACAAGACAGATAGTCGAAACTGTGAACGAACTGAGAAGTCTCGGATTCAAAATTGAAATGGATGATTTCGGAAGCGGATACTCATCCCTCAGTATGCTGGCAAATCTGCCGATAGATGCGCTTAAACTTGATATGCAATTCATCAGAAACATAACAAGAAGTCAAAAGGATCACAATCTGCTGCTCGTAATGCTCCAGATAGCCGGATTTCTGAATGTTAAGACTGTGGCCGAAGGAGTTGAAACCAGGGAGCAGTACGAGATTCTAAAAGAGGCAGGGTGCGAAATTATACAGGGATACTATTTTTCAAAGCCTCTGCCGGCAGAGGATTTCGAAAAACTTTTGATTAAGGAAATGTAATATGTTAACCGTAGAAAATCTCAAAGCAATAGGAGTTAACACAGAGGAAGGAATAAACCGCTGTGCAGGCATGAAGGATTTTTATCTGAAAATGGTGGAACAGTCAATAAATGAAGCAAAATTTCCGGCTCTGAGAACAGCCATAGAAAGCAGGGACTTCAATACAGCATTTGAAATAGCCCACAGCATGAAAGGTGTTTATGCAAATCTTTCGCTTGATCCTGTTCTGAAACCGGTACAGGAGATTACGGATCTGCTGAGGAAAAAAACTGAAACAGATTATTCAGAGCTTTTGAACAGGGCCGAAACAGAATTCAGCAAACTAAAAAATCTGGTAAACTGATTTCTGACGAAACAAATCTGAATAAAATGATATATAAAAGACTGCTGCAGACAACTCTGCTACGCCTTTTATGGCTGAAAAGCAGTGTTTTCTAATCTTTTTTCTGTCTTAAAATAAAATTAATGCAATAATAATAGATATCAGTCGATTTTAAAATTTCAGATATGCCGGCAAAACAGCAGTCTGATCTTGTAAGCAGGATTTATCCCGACTTTTTTCAGGCCTGGGAAAATCAAACTTAAGAAAATGAAGAAACGTTCAGAACAAGAGAGTTGCGGATGTTTTCTTCCGATAAAAGGGAACTAGAATGAAAAAATTTAACAAGAGTGTATTTGTATCATCAATGATGCTTATCGGTGCACTGGCCGCAGGCGTTGCACCGCAAGAGGCTTCGGCTGGAGAATTCTCTGCTGATCAGATAAAAAAAATGGGGATATTCCTGTCTAATTTCACAGAATGCTCCTTCACCAAGGTGTCAAAGGGAAGTTTTGTCGACAATCCGGAGGACATGGTGCGCTTTGCCATATGCCATAACTGGATAAACAACAGCAAGAGATTTGTGTTCAAAAAGAAATGCGGCGCAGAAACCTCAGAATTCGATTCATTTGCTCACCTGGATCCTAAGTTTGTCGCAGAAACCATCAAGAAATACCTGGACTACGATTTTAAGGAGCACCGCAGCAGCAGTGATTACATTGTATACGACAAGCATACATACTGCATACCAGCAGCCGACGGTGAGCAGACACCTTACGTTCAGGTTGTAAGTGCCAAAAAGCAGGATGACGGCACAATTCTTGTAAAAGGCTCATCATACTATCCGGATGCTGAAGAAAAGGCTGACGGAAATGTTAATGTCACCGCAGTTATCAGACCATACAAATGGAACGGCAAGAACACCTGGTCTCTGGTATCAATGGATATGGATCCTAAGCCGTTCCCGGATTAATATATTAAGGATTTAGGAACTCACAAATTAAGACCGCATCTCCAGAAATGATGCGGTCTTTTTTACCTCTGAACCTGCAGCGGACACCAAAAACCAGCGTATTTAGACAGGTATTTAACCGCAGAAACTGCAGGATCGTTCATCCATTATCATTCTTTCTGCAAAACGATCAACACAGTCAACTTGCACAGGTTAATGTCATCTGAATTTCAGATCAGTACCGTTAAAAACCGAAAGCTTTCCTGAATATATCATCGCCAAGTTTTTGAACCCGCAACTGATTTTCTTTAAAATTAGGCTGAATGGAACTGCAAAGATTATAAAAGTCATGCTGATGATCCATGTGACGCAGGTGACATACCTCATGGATTACTATTGTATGTCTCAATTCCTCAGGGAGAAGCATAATCAATATGTTCAGATTGATGTTTCTGCGACTTGAACAGCTGCCCCATCGGGTTTTCTGCATTTTGTAGCAGATGGAGTTAACTTTGCAACCGATTCTATCTGCATACATCTTCACCAGAGGAGTAAGATATTCTTCTGCTTTACCTGCCAGATCCATAATCTCTTCCCTGCTTAATCCGACAGGATCAGTTCCTTCAAATGCTTCACTCACATTATTTTCAAGATAGTCAAGAATACTGGATTTTGATTTTTTTACCAATTCCATCAGCCGATCGCAATCAATATTTGAAGGAGCTACAATTCTGATCTGACCTTCCCTACCTACTAAAACTCTGTATTTTGAACTGCTGCTGACAACCAGGGACACGTTATCATGCTCAAGTTCCTTCTTAATAAGCGGCAAAATTAAATTTTTATTTCCCTTCAATAGCATAAAAACAACCTGCAACTGTACACACATTTATTTTACAGCATAAGAGCATTGGATAAAATTATGGGCCCTTTACAAAATCAAGTTGAAATATATTGGATGATTTATTCAAAATAAGCAGAACTTACCAACAAGGAACAATTATTTCGAGGATTCAGAATTAGCCTCGTTGCTATCATATGTGTCATTCTCTAACATATTGATGCTCGAGGCTTTCTTTCCGTATGGTTACGTGTGTTACATCTGAAATGCAATTTTTACTGAAGGGAACACTCCGAACCAAGGTTCAGTCGTCTAGTATGCGTCGTTCCAACCGAAATTTGTAAAGAACCGTTTTTTTTTATGGTCGTTTATGACTGTATGCGAATTTTCTTCGGACAAGAGCCCGGGACCCAGACAACTAACATCGTCAGTATGCTTCTGAAATATCACAGCACTCCATGAAGATCAAAAAAAGACTGATCTATACAACCGGGAAGGCTTTACTTAAGAACAAATGTGTTATTCTTCCGCACCACTCCCGCTGTCTGAGCTCTCCTCCCATCCTCCACCGAGACTTCTAAAAAGTCCGACAAGACTTTCGTGATAACCTAACTTTGCCGAAAGAAGATCATTTTTAATTGCAATTTCATTAAGTTTTGAATCGATTACCCTGTCATAATCGTACTCATCAAGCTCAAACATTCTTTTAGCAGATGCATGGAGTTTCTGAGCTTCCGCAAGAGCTTTGTCAAGTACGCGCTGCCTGTCGGCATACCCCTTTACAAGACTGTAGCTGCTGTCCACCTCCGAAAGGATCTGAAGAAGTTTCTGATCATACTCGGCAAGGGCGGTTTTAAGTCTTGCATCGGCAAGATCAATGCCCGCACGGATGCGGCCGCCTGTAAAAACAGGAACCGAAAGATCAATGCCGGCAATGCCTGACCATGTTCTGACAGAATTAAAATCACTGCTTATATGAATAACCCCTGAAGACCACAGAAATGAAATGCTGAGACGCGGATAAAGATCAGCCGTGGCAGAAGCGACTCCGGCTGCAAGCGATTTGATTTCATTGCTCCTTGCCAGCAAATCAGGTCTGCGTTCAAGCAAATCCCGCGGATAAATTCCCGCAGGAGGAGCGGGAGCATCGCCTGCAGACAGAAGACGTCTGCCAAAAACGTCAGCCGAATTCTGCGGCACTTCTCCGGTAAGAACTGCAAGCACCCGGATCAGATTGGCGCGTCTGGATTCAAGAAGACTCAGCATAGCCTCCTTTTTAGTGATTTCATTGGCGATATGATCGAGATCATAGGCTGTAGTCTGTCCGGCCTCAAATCTTGCCTTTACATATCTTCTCATTTCCCTCAGATTTGCAATTGCCTCCTTCAGCAGATCCAGCTCCTGACCTGCCGCCTGGATTTTAAAATAGGTATCTGCGACCTTTGCAGAAATCTCAACTCTTGCAGCCTGCTCATAATCTCTGGCACTGAGAGCGCGGTATGCCTGCATATCTGCATCACTCTGCTTTTTACCGAAAAGATCAATTTCCCAGGAAGCCGCCAGCAAACCGGTGATTGCTCTGGGATGACCGTCAATATGATCACCCATCATATCCGCAGGCGATGTCATGGAAAATTTTCCGGCTTTTCCGTTCACACCGAATTCAGCTCCAGGTTTCTTATCAGCCTCCGCCATGGCGGCATAGGCGTCAGCTTCAGCAATTCTGCTTCGTGCAGCTCTAAGCTCCATATTCTGTTTAAAGGCCTTTTCCATAAGTCCTGTCAGCACAGGATCCTGCCACTGATCCCACCATCTTCTGATGTCGGTTTTTACTCCAGGCGCCGCTTCGCTGAAGGATGAAGGCATATCAACAGTAGAACTGACATCGGCGGTCGTTACAACCGAGCAGCCGCAGAACGCCGCAGCAGAGAGCAGCATAATCGCACATACAGAAAAATTTTTTCTCATATTCTCCTACCCCTGTCTGGAAAGCATAGAACGGAACCGCAGGAGTGCCACGACAATGAAGCAGCTTCCCACACCTATGATGTAAAAAAGATTTTTTCCTACAATATCCAGACCGGCATTGCGGAAAATCACCTGGTGGGTGAAAAGAGAATACTGCACCGTAGGTGATATCTGAATATATTCCTGAAGCATCTGCGGCATATTGTCAAGGGGCGTCATGGCACCTGACAGCAGATAAAGCACTATATATACCGGAATGCACAAAAGACCGAACTGCGGCATATGCGGCGCAAGAGTCGCCAGCATAATGCCAAGTGCCGCAAAGCAGAAGATATAGCATGCCGTGCCGAAGGCAAAAAGCGGGACAGAACCCTGAAGGGGAATATCAAGGGCGCCGTTGACAACAAGGAAAAGAGAGCCGAGAGCAAAGCACAGGATAACAAGCACATTGGCAATTATCTTTGAAAACGCTATCTCCGACGACGAAACCGGCATAACAAGAAGATGCTCGATGGTACCGCGCTCACGCTCTCTTATTACCGCGGCGCCTGCAAGAATGAGCGTAAGAAGACTGAGATTTCCGATAATCTGCGTTACTCCCATATGCCAGATGCTTGAAGCATTCGGATTGAATCTGTTTCTTATGACAACACTGACCCCTGCATCATGCTCAGTCTCGCTCTCAAGATGTATCTTTCTTAGGTATCTGTGAATCTCCTGCTCTATAATGCGACTGAGATATCCGGTACCTGCACTTGCATGGGTCATGGCCGTTGCATCAACTATGACGGCGATTTCAGGTTTCTTGCCCTCAGAGAGATTTTTTTCAAAATCACTGGGAAAATCGATAATAAACACAAACCGCGCCATATCAAGAAGCCAGTCGGCATCAGCGTCAGTAATATACTCCGGCTTTTTAAAGCGTGGAGGAAGAATGGCGGAAACAATGGACGCCGTAAGCTCGGAGCGATCATGATCGATGACTGCAACGGAGGCGTTTCTCACATCCGTCGCCGCTCCCCTTGCAGAAGTATAAACAGCACCCGTGAAGAAATAGACCATAAGGATAATAAGCACGATATCACCCAGAACGCTTCTTATCTCCTTGCGCGTCAGTACAGACAGATTTCTTAAATTCATCTACTTCTCCTGTTTTTTCAGCAGCATTACCGCAAGAGTCAGATAGGAAAAAATAAGCAGCAGAAGAGCCCCGTATACATGAATAAAGCTGCCAAACCCAAGTCCCTTGGTGAAGGTTCCGAGACTTATAAGCTGGAACCAGCAGCCGGGAAACGTTCTGCTGATAAGCTGCTGGGATATCTCAAGAGACGAGGCGGGAAACATAAATCCAGAAAAATTAATGCTCGGCACAATGGAAAGAATAGCGGTACCGAAAACTGCGGCAATCTGGGAGCGTACAAAGCATGAAACAAGAAGACCGAAGGACGATGAGGCGGTAACGGCAAGCAGTGCTCCAAGGCAGAGGGCCGCAAAGGAGCCTCTCACAGGCACGTCAAGAACAAAAACCGCCAGAAAGCAAAGCTGCAGAAAACAGATAAATGCAATAGTAATATAGGGGATCTGCTTGCCGATAAGATACTGGTAAACTCTTGCCGGTGATGTATAAAGATTTGATATGGTTCCAAGCTCCTTTTCACGCACTACGCCAAGAGCGGTCATCATTCCCGGAAACAGAACCATTGCAATCATTATAAGTCCGGGGGTTATAACATACACGCTGTCGAAACTCTCGTTATATTTGAAGCGGGGCTCAAGAGAATACGGAGCCGCCATACCGCCCGACGGAAGCGAAGATTTTTCAATTCCGCTTCGAAGATACTGCTCTGTTATACCGGTGGCATAGGTTACTATGTTGTTGCTGACGGACGGAAAAACCGCATCTATATGAAACTGAACCTCAGGTCTGCGACCGCGCAGAAGATCATTTCCGAATCCGGGAGGAATTTCTATAACAAGTCTGACGGCATATCTGCTCAGAAGATACTCCGGATCAAGATTTCCCGAGGACGGAAGTTCCTTTTCCACAAGATACGGCGATCCGGCAAAATCGCTTATGAATTTTCTGCTTTCATGCGTCTTATCCTGATCAATCACCATAAAAGGCATAGGTGAGAGATCAAAAGATATGCCGTGCACAGCAGTAAGAACAAGAATTACAGCCCCGAAGAGTGCAAAGAAAATTCTGACAGGATCCCTCAGCAGTTCTCTCATTTCCCGCATGGCAAATGTATAAATGATAAAGAGACTGTAGAGGATCCCTTCAGCTCCCGTGAATAATTTTTCACTGTCCTTCTGCATTCCCTGCAGCAGTTCCTCAGGCACCTTCTCAACAGCATCCTGCTGATCCTCAAGGTAAGAGATAAAGGCCTTCTCGAGGGTATCCTTATTTCTGCTCTCCCTGAGTTCATTGGGAGTTCCTACGGCAAGCACCCTGCCGCGGTGCATAAGAGAAATTCGATCACAGCGGGCCGCCTCATTCATGAAATGAGTTGAAACAAAAATCGTTACTCTGTCCTCGCGGCTGAGCTTTATAAGATAATCCCAGAACATATCCCTGGCTGCAGGATCTACTCCGCTTGTAGGCTCATCCAGAATTAGAATTTCAGGACGGTGCAGGCATGCCGCGGCAAGCTGCAGCCGCTGACGGACTCCAAGGGAAAGAGAAGAAGGAAATTCTTTGGCAACAGCAGAAAGCTCAAAACGCTCCATAGCCTCATTAATCAGTTCTTTTTGTCTGTTCAAAGGAATGCTGTAAAGCTGGGCATGAAGCTTCAGGTTGGCTCTGACTGAAAGTTCCTCGTAAAGAGAAAATGCCTGTGACATATATCCGACACGTCTGCGAACCGAAATATTACCGCTTTCAACGGAACTTCCCATAATATGAGCCGTACCGGACGAAGGATCCAGAAGACCGGTGAGCATCTTCATGGTTGTTGATTTTCCGCAACCGTTGGATCCGAGAAAACCGAAAATTTCACCTTTTGAAATACGGAAACTCACATGATCAACGGCTGTAAAACATCCGAATTTCTTAGTAAGATTTTCTGCCTCAATAACCGGAGCCTCGCTCTCAATGGGAACGAAAGGGGGAATGACAAAACCGTCAACACAGCCCCTTTTGTTTTCAGGCAGAACCTTAAGATACGCCTCCTCAAGATTTCTGCTTGAAGTTTCTGAAATCAGATTCCCGGTCGGCGCGTGGGCAAGAATCATGCCGTCATCCATTACCACAGTGTTTTCAAATCCCTCTGCCTCATCTATGTATGCAGTGGAGACCATGAGAGTCATATCCGGATCCTCATTGCGCATGCGTGCAAGAAGATCCCAAAACTGCCGGCGCGAAAGAGGATCTACTCCGGTGGTTGGCTCATCAAGAATAAGAAGCTGGGGACTGTGAACAAGAGCGCAGCAGAGACTGAGTTTCTGCTTCATTCCGCCCGACAGCTTGCCGGCTGCACGATGGGAAAAAGAAGTAAGGGACGTCGCAGCAAGAAGAATTTTCATTCTCCTTTCACGCTGTGCGCGGTTAAGGCCGAAAAGTCTGGCATGAAATTCAAGGTTTTCAAGGACGCTCAGAGTAGGATAAAGATTCTTGCCCAGTCCCTGGGGCATAATGGCGACATCATGAGAAAGTTTATACCTGTTCCCTGCCTTTGAGATATCAAGATCCAGAGTAAGAATTTCTCCCTTCTGCAGTATCTTGATACCGGCAATCAGTGAAAGAAGAGTGGATTTTCCTGTTCCGTCGGCACCGACTATTCCGGTGCTGGTGCCGCGTCTGATGCACAGATCCACCTCTCTTAAGGCATCGGAGGAGCCGTAGCGATGACTAACTTTGTTAACTTTAACAGCATAATCAGACATATCAGTCTCCTGCCCTGACCGGCATCTTCCGACTAAAGATAATCCGGAATTCTGACTGAAAGAAATGCAGGCCAGGATGCCTTGGGATCAAATCTTACATAGCCAAGAGCAGGCATTCCGCCGTTAAACGCCCTTTTATGATCCCTGAGAAGATCCGGACTGATCCTGAGAGTCACCTTGAACATCAGCTTGGCTCTCTCCTCCGCCGTTTCCACAAATTTCGGAGTAAACTGAGCATCGGTGGCTATAAAGCTTATTGTCGCAGGTATTACCGCATCAAGTCCGTCAATTACTATCCGGGCATCATCCCCAATCCTGAGATTTGCTGCTTTCTGAGACGGAACAAAAAGATCCAGGGTAAGATCCAGAGGATCAAGAAGAGCGGCAATTCTTCCGCCGGAGGCCACCACATTTCCGGGATCCGCCAGAGTATATTCCACATATCCGTCAATCGGGGATTTAATAACCATATCTCTGTCGGCATCGACGGCCATATCAAGCTGAGCTGTGTACTGTTCAACAAGGTGGGAGTTCCTCTGCACATTCCACTTTGCCTCCTGAAGACTGCTTTTGGCTGTATCAAGGTTGGCTGTGTACTGATTGAACGCACTGATTCTGCGCTCAAGTTCTGTCTGCCCTATAAGATTGTCGCGTCTTAGCTTTCTTGCATTCTCCAGTTCAATTTTTGCAAGCCTCACCTTCTCGCCCAGCGCCCTTATTTCAGAATCAATCCTTGCGAGCTGCTCGCCTGAAGCCTTCAGAGCTGACTGCGAAGCAGCCAGGGCAGCTCTGAAATTCTCCACCTTGCCCTTGGTCTGGGTATCCTTTAGTCTGGCTATGACCTGTCCTTTTGCGACAGTGTCTCCCTCTCTAACAAGGTACTCCTCCACTCTGCCGCCGTAGAGTGCCGCCACATCAATACGCTTAAGCTCCGTCCTGCCGTTTGATTCATATATACCATGAAGCTGTTCGGTCTGACCGTCACATCCGTGCAGATAGAAATATACACCGGCGCCGGCAAGAACCGCAGCGGCAAAAAGCAGGGTTGGAAAACGCATGAAATACTCCTTAGAACAGACCTGTTCAGGTATTTTACCAGGCAGAGCAATCAAAAAATATTGTTGCACAGGAAACAATAAACATTGTAATTTAGTAAATGTTTACCTGTCAACAATTTTATTATCATCAGAAAAACCTAAAATCAAAGGATATTTGCAATTTTTTTATAAAAAATATAAACTATTCAAAATTGTTTACCGGTAATCATAAGGTCAGTTATGTCGCAGTCGTCAGATCCTGTATTCAACCAGATAATTGAAATATTAAGCAAAATCAACAAGAACCACGATATTATCAATGAGAAAATTAAACGGGCTCTTGATGAAAGCGGAATTAATAACACAGGAGAACTTACCATTCATGAAAGACGAACCATCCGCTATATAGGCGAACATAAGATTTCCAATGCAACATCCATAGCCAGCGGTCTCGGGATCACAAGAGGTGGAATATCTAAAATCTGCAGCCGGCTAATCAGCAAGAGCATGATCACCGCCCATCAGATGGAAGGCAACAGAAAGGAAATTTTCTACCGTTTGACAGCCGTAGGCGATAAAATATACAACGCACTGATGGAATATCACAGGAACACAGAAAACAAGTGCCGCGAAATCATAGACAGCTATACCGACGAACAGAAGGATATGCTTCTTAAGTTTCTCAGCAGCATAGCAACGCTGATCTGAAAGCACTGCTATAGCCACTCCATCCCATGAAGCAAAGCTGTACCAGCTGTTTTTAAGAAATGAGAATCTGGTCCGGACTCAAAACACCGCCATACCGAGTGTCAGAGTGTGTCAAGCTAAATGTGTAAGTTCCTATTTTTAACAGAAAAAATATAATTTTTCTCATGTTAAATTTTGGTCTTCCGACCATCCCGTACGTACAATACTGATGCTACGAGATAGCTCTCCTGAAAGCGACTCGCCAGACGTATGGGATTCCGTTTTAAGCATAATTACAGCTACCCGGGACAATTCCCCTCCGACAGCCTATTAAAATAGTCTGTTAAAAAGAAATATTAGCTGTAATT
>JAEEOK010000068.1 GCA_016284235.1 Succinivibrionaceae bacterium | reverse complement strand
TCCAACGAAGAATTCATATCTTTGATTAACATGAATTTCGCTGGAATTAAGGATGATATCATCCACCTTATAGAAGGCAGCACTATTCAATTCAACTGCAGAACTTTCCAAAACGATATGGTGTCAATTGAGAATAAAGATGATATCTTCTCGTTGCTGGTATGTCTTGGTTATCTCGGTTGCGTGGATGACGGAGCAGATGATCGTACTGCCTATGTTCCAAATAAAGAGATTAAAACAGCGCTGTCTTCTCTGGTGAAGGCGCAGCCATGGTTTAATTCAATGCCTATAATTGAGCGTTCAGAATCGCTTTTTAAAGCCATAACAGAGCTTAATGGTAATAAGACTGCAGAAATCATCACTGAGATTCATAACTCACCTAATGTATCCCTTCTTACCTATAACCGTGAAGAATCCATGGTGTTCTGCCTTATATCCGGTCTTATGTGGCGCACCGAGCGGGAATACGAGTGTTTCCGTGAACTGCAGTCCGGTAAAGGAAGCGCTGATTTGATTTATGCACCGAAGAGAAACATGAACCTTCCTATTCTGCTCATAGAATTCAAGTATGGTCTGAGTGCCGAGGAAGCTATGGAACAGATTAAGGAAAAGGAATATTTCAGCAGATACCGTGATGGTGATTATCCTAACGATGTGTTGCTTATAGGCATTAACTATAATCCTAAAACAAAGGATCACCAGTGTCTGATTGAAAAACTGGATAACTAATTTCACAACCAAAACCATTTCCCATGAAGGATCTCCTAACCGAGATCCTTTTTTATTTTCAGGAATTTCAAAATGAACGACAGCACCATCAGGCTTTCAGCCGATACATCTGCTCTGACGGATTCACTCTCAAAAATTGCCGAGGAAATGACTGCTATGAAGGAAGCAGTTTCCTCCACGGCGGCTGTCATGGGAGCAAACCTTGATGCATCCACAAAACAGGCAGAGGCTACCAATGCCGCCATCCACGGACTCGATGAGAGCGTTAAGACAGTAACGGATTCGATTGAGGCTCAGACGAAAACCGTAACCGACCTCGGCACCAAGCAAAGCAAGGTCACCAAGGAAATCAGCAAGGCTCTTGAGACCCAGAACTCTCAGCAGAAGGATGCCAACACCACTCTTGCCGAGCAGAAGAAAATCATGCAGGAGCAGGAAACCGAAATCAAAAAGGTCACCAAGGCCGTGGCCACACAGACCGGAGTTCTGCAGAAAAATGCCGGTGGCTGGAAAATGCTGATGACAGGCTTTGCCATCAAGTTTGCCTTTGAAACTGTAGACATGTTTAAGAGCATCATTTCCACCGGACTTGAAACCTCACGTGTATATGAGGATATGTCAGCAAGACTCACTCCGCTGGTTGGTGATCTGGAAACTGCTCAGAAAACCTTCTGGAATCTGAACGGTCTTGGGGATGAGACGGCTACCGCCACGGATAAAGTTGAATTATTTACTGATACTAGTTAAATTACTGACATATGAACAGTACGGCTAATTGTTCACAGGAAGTTCCGTCCTGTACCACGGATAAAAATTCGGTGCTGTGATAAAATGACAGCCGATGATGTTGAGTTCGGGGAGGCTAAAGTCATGGGTGATATTATAAATCCTGTTGAAGGTAATTCCTTTGTTGATTTGGTTGAAGCCAAAGATACTAGAATATTTGTTGATAAAACGGATTTTATCAACCGAACCAATGCACTTCTTAACACTGATGGGAAATTACTGTCTCTTACTCGTCCCCGCAGATTCGGAAAAACTGTAACCGCTGATATGTTACTGGCTTACTATTCCAAAGAATATGACGGACAAAAGATTTTTGATAATTTAAAAATAACGAACAATGAATATAAAGCCAGTTACGAAAAGAACCTTAACAAATACGATGTTATTTACATCGACATGAACTCCATCAGAGATGACTACATCGCTTATACCGAAGATGAAGAACTGCAAGTCAAAGGAGTTACTACGATTGTTGATTATCTGCAGTATTCGGTTATCGAAGAGCTGAAAGAAAATGGAGATTACGCAAATATACTCAGCGAAAGCAGAAAAGTAGGCAAAAAAAATCTGTCGTCAGCATTAAAGGAAATATGTAACCACACCAAAGAACAATTTATTCTTATTATGGATGAGTGGGATTTGATTTACCGTGATTATCGTAATGATACCCAGTTGCAGGAATCCTTTATTGATTTTTTGAGGGGGTTGTTTAAAGGTAAAAAAGGTCAGGGCAGTTTTGCATTTGCCTATCTCACCGGTATTCTGCCAATCAAAAAGTACAACTCTCAATCTGCGCTCAATGGCTTTGATGAATATAACATGCTCTCTCCAGGGGATTATGCTCCTTACTTCGGTTTTACGGAAGATGAGGTGGCCAACATCGTCAAATCACCTGACTGTAAGGTATCACATCAGGATTTAAAGGAATGGTACGAGGGGTACAAAATTAAGGGGGTTGATATTTACAATCCTAACTCGGTGTGCAAAGCTGTCAGCAGAAACGAATGTATCAGTTACTGGAGCGGAACTTCGTCAAATGAAGAATTTGTACGCATCATCAATACTGATTTTCAAGGCATAAAGGAAGACATCATCAATTTGATCGAAGGTGATGAAGTTACTTTCAGCTGTGCCAATTTCCAGAATGATATGGTAAACATAAAGGATAAGAATGATGTGTTCAGTCTTCTGGTCTGTCTCGGTTACCTCGGCTGCTCAGAAACCAAAAACAAATATCGTAAAGTTGCCTATGTTCCGAATGCTGAAATCAAGGCAGTGCTGATGGATATTGTCAGAGAGCAGAACTGGTATGAACGAATGGAAACCATCAAACGTTCAGAAAACCTGCTCAAAGCCATCAAAGAACTTGACGGAGCAACCGTAGCTGCGATTATTCAGGAAATCCACAATTCCTCAGCAGTATCTCTCCTCGATTACAACGATGAAGAATCTCTTACGTACTGCGTGATGACAGGTCTTTTATGGTCAACTCTTGATGATTACAGCTATCACCGGGAAGATCAGGCAGGAAATGGGCGTGTTGATTTAGTGTATGAGCCGATAACAAGGAGACAGCCTCTTATTCTGATTGAGTTTAAGTATGACGACTCTGCCGAAGAAGCCATTAAGCAGATAAAGGAAAAAGAGTATTTCAAACGCTATGCCGGACAGTACAGAAATATCATACTTGTCGGAATAAATTACAGCACCAAGACCAAGGATCACCAGTGCCTGATTGAAAAACTGGATAACTAATTTCACAACCAAAACCATTTCCCATGAAGGATCTCCTAACCGAGATCCTTTTTTCGTTTTTAAGGAGATCAAAATGAACGACAGCACCATCAGGCTTTCTGCCGATACGTCTGCTCTGACGGAATCACTCTCAAAAATTGCCGAGGAAATGACAGCCATGAAAGATCTGTTTACCTCCTCTGCTACGGCTATGGGGGCAAATCTTGATGCATCCGCAAAACAGGCTGAGGCTACCAATGCCGCCATTCACGGACTTGATGAGAGCGTTAAGACCGTAACGGATTCAATTGAGGCTCAGACCAAAACCGTAACCGACCTCGGTAGCGAGCAGAGCAAGGTAACAAAGGAAATCAGCAAGGCCTTATATACTCAGAATTCCCAGCAGAAAGACGCCAACACCACTCTTGCCGAGCAGAAGAAAATCATGCAGGAGCAGGAAACCGAAATCAAAAAGGTAACCAAAGCCGTAGACGCTCAGACCGGAGATCTGCAGAAAAATGCCGGCGGCTG
>JAEEOK010000067.1 GCA_016284235.1 Succinivibrionaceae bacterium | reverse complement strand
ACCGCCGAACTTCTTTGCAAGCACGTTGGTAATTGCTGCGGTCAGAGTGGTCTTACCGTGGTCTACGTGACCGATTGTACCTACGTTTACGTGGGTCTTTGTACGTTCAAATTTTTCCTTTGCCATTATTGTCACCTAAAAACGAACATCATTACAAAAAAATTACACGAACTACCCGCAAAGCCTAAACTCGAGGGCTTCTTGCTTCAACTACTGCAACCTACCAACAGGAAACCTGGATAAGTCTTTTCAGCGTCTACAAGCATTAGGTTCGGCTAGTCCTTAGCCTACCGTATTGTATATGTTTACCGCAGTCAACCGATCAGCGGTAACGTGTGCGAAAGACACTCCGCTTCCGAAACATAAAGTCTGCGGTTGAATAATTCTATCACAAAAGCAACAGTGATCAATAAACTATGCTTTTGTCACAGCAGAACGGTACCATAATCCATTCTGAACTGACATTCTCCTCCGCCAAAAGCACGGGATTCCTACCAGTTTCCGCATCAGGCTGCAGGATGCTCTCGGCGGGTTCTTGCTGCTAACCGAATTCACAGGCTCTGCGACTATGTTCCAGTCTGATTTGCCCTCATTGAGAAAGCCGAAGTCAGTCTCTGCTGGCAAGAAAGATTATACCTAATTTTATTTTTATGCCTTATATCCACGCCATAAAGGACACAGTTCTACAGCACAACCAGATAAAATCTAACGATACCTAAATCAGTATTAGTTTATTCCAAACCTACCTTAAAATAACACATTATTGATTTATCAGAGTTGGGAATAAAGGTGGGATGCTGAATTGGAGCGGGTAGCGGGAATCGAACCCGTGTCTTAAGCTTGGAAGGCTTAGGTATTACCACTATACGATACCCGCAAGGTACCAATGGTGGAGAGGGATGGATTCGAACCATCGAAGGCAGAGCCGGCAGATTTACAGTCTGCTCCATTTAGCCACTCTGGAACCTCTCCAAAAAACGATTGTATGATATCTGATAAACTTTTCTTTTGCAAGTATATCTTAAAAAAAATCATGCTTTTCCAAACCTTATGACCGTTTTTTATACTAAACAGTATATTTTTTATTCTTATCACCTGTTTTTACTTCAGCACCGCGGCAGATTAAAGTACAATTTTCAGCAAAATTAGGAAGGGAAAAGTTACAAACACATGGAATCCAAATACTACAATATCTTAAAAAAAAACATATCTGACGGACAACTCAAAGAATTTGTTTCTGAGATTGCATCGCGCAATCCCAAATTCACCGCAGAAGAAATAGAATCTTTCTATTATCCAGCTGTAATGCTGATCAACAGTCGAAGGATAAATTTTATTCAGCATTATGAGCAGGAAAGCAAATTGTTCAATAACCCAGTGCCTGCACGTCCCTACATTATCAGTCTTTGCGGTTCTGTAGCTTCCGGAAAATCCACAGCCACAGCCCTGCTTGCAGATATAATGCAACTGATTGACAGAAAACTGAGAATATTCAAAATAAGTACCGACTGTTTTCTTATGCCGACTGATGAACTTACAAAACGTAATCTGATGAGCAGGAAAGGTTTTCCGGTGTCGTATGACTGGGAGGCTCAAATCAGATTTCTCAAGGAAGTTCACTCAGGAAAAAAACATTTCCTTTTACCAATCTACTCACATGAAAGTTATGACATTCTCACAGACAAATTTAACGAAATAAACAATCCTGATGTTATTTTCATGGAGGGACTAAATCTACTTCAACCAAATTTTTCAGATGACAGAATGATCTCTTCCGATCTGATAGATTTTTCGATTTATCTTCACATGGAGCAGAATAATTTAAAAAAATTCTTCACAGAAAGGGTTCTGTCCCTGAGCCATGAAGGAAACGGCTACTACAAGAATATGTCCAGTCTCACTGATGAAGAAATATTAAAACGTGCATCAAAAGTGTGGGAAACAATCAACCTGCCAAATCTTACCGAGCATATTCAGCCTACAATGTGCAGGGCTAATATGATTATAGAACTTGACAGAAACCATAAGCCGCAGAAAATAAAAGTAAGAAACTAAACTGACTCAGTCTGTTTAAAGTTCTTCAGCAGACATTTTATATTCAAATCATCAGCCGCTGTCACACTGCTTTTACTGACTGGCTCAGCAAGAGCATTAATGAATAAAGTCACTGCACCGGTTTGCATATTTATACTTTATCTATATGCACACACTAAAAAAAACGGGCGGTCATTCTCACGATTAAACCGTGGGTTTTCCCGCCCGCATGGGGTATAAAATCCCAATTATCTTCACAGATGGAAGGAATCACATGATTTCTTCATATTTTTCGATATGTTCTCTAGTCCAGCAGAAATACTCGCTTGTGCATTGGCCTGGTTTGCAATATTCTGCACCGACTCGGTAATATGCTGCATATTGTTAGATATATCAGCAGTAGTCGAACTCTGCTGTTCCGATGCCTTTGCTATCTCGGTAATCTGCTCAGTTACTCTATTAACCTTGTCCAGTATCGCGCCCAGGGTTTTCTCAAGGGACGACGCCTGATCCGCAACCGCATCCATAGATTTAACACTTCCAGACATAGAAGTTGTAGCATGTTCCGCCTCCTCATGAATGGACTTGACCATTTCTATTATTTCATGAGTTGACTGTGTCGTTCTAGCAGCTAGTGCCCGGACTTCATCTGCAACAACGGCAAAACCGCGTCCGTGCTCTCCTGCGCGGGCTGCCTCAATAGCAGCATTCAGAGCAAGCAGATTGGTTTGTTCAGCAATTTCCTGAATTGTGGTAACAACCGTATCAATACGCTGAATCTTCTGTCCTAGAGTCAGTACTGTAGCGGAATCGTCATTATTGCGCCTGCTCTGCAGACGGATACGGTTAACGGTATCCTTAACAGCCTCCATACCGGAAACAGTAACATTTCTTGCCTCTTCAGAAATAATTGCAGCATCACGACAGTTATTGGCTATATCATTAGTCGTTGTGACAAGTTGATCACTGGCCGCGGAAACCGCCATGGACTGAGAAACAACCGAACTTGCAGAGGATGAAATCGATCTGGCATATTTTTCACTCTTCAAAGCAGATTCATAAAACTCATCTGAAACAGACGACGTCTGACTTATGGCACTGTGCTGACGGCTTACAACCATTGATAAGGACCTGGCAAGTTCTCCGACTTCATCAGTTCCGGTCACACTGTCAACATTAACAGTCAACTCGCCATCAGCCAGTCTCTTGCTCTTTGCAATAAGAAAATTAATGCGAGAAACAACAGAACCAGAAAAGAAATAAACAATCACCAGAGAGAGAAGGGAAGCAATGATAAACCAGAAAACAACCCATGTCATGCTGGCAGAAGACTGAAGATTCTGAAAATCAAGATTAATCAGGGTATCAGAAGATCGTTTCAGGTTAATCTCCATTTCAGAGATCTTTTTGGATACCTCCGGAATATCTTTTTTTACAAAACCGAGCATTTCTGCAGCATTACCTGATGATACAGCGGGAATGAGAACTTTCTTGACACTTGAATCAAACTCAGTAATGTAACGGCTCAAATTATCCAAATCTGCATTTATATCACTGTCACCGAGATTTTTATGCTCACTGGTCACAGCCATAAACCCTGCAACAGCCTCGGTATAAGATTCTCTGGCTTCATTGAAATCTTCAGCATTCTGAGACATTATCATTAGGGATATGGAATAAGAGGCATCCCTCCAGTATTCCCGAATTTTTGCAATCATACCATCTAGGTTTCTGGTATGAACCTGAGTAATGGAAGCATAAGCCGCCGTTTTGCCTGTCTTATACAGAGATAAGGAACATACACCAGCCATAATTACACATATAATTACGGTAGCGATGGCATAACGTACTCTGATTTTAACTGTGTTTAAGAACCCCATAGCCGACCTCGAGTAAAGATATTCACTCTAGATTTTATGGATTAAAAAACATAATTGCATTGATCTGTGTAGAAAATCATAAAATAACATTCAAAAAATCACTAGATCTGTGCGTTATTACAGAGCCAAAAGATTTTGACCAAGCCACAAAAACATGAACCACCGGATCAAGCGCAAAACTGCCGTTTACGAAATTTTTATGCGATTGTCCAGCAAACAGAAATAAAGAACCGGAATTCAAATTCGATGACACATAACCAGTCCGCTCCTGATGCCATAGTAATTTTTCCGTTTTTTTATTACCTGGAATCCGAATTTTCTGTAGGTTTCTACGGCTGGTGTATTCTCTTCATCAACAGTAAGCTGAAGCTTTGGTACACCCCAGAAGCGCCCCCTCTGCTCCGCCCATTTAAGCATGGCAGTCGCAACGCCGCAACGTCGAAAATTAATATCAACAGCCAAATCAGAAATATCAGCATAGTGCCGGTGCCGTGTAAAAGCCATATATCCAGCACAGCATTGATTGAAACGAACTACAACAAGATTGCCCGTATTGATTTTTTTTGCAAAATACCTGGATGTTCGGTACAGATACGGATAAAAGCAGTAACGCTCAATTCTTCTGATATCTTCAAGCATGGATTTATCCGCTGCTATGACATCGTAATCATCAGCCGGATACACGTTTTTTCCTCGCCAGCCAAAGCTTCCTGATTGTTATGGAGTTCATAACAATAAATGAAACCTCCATAATTGAAGGACCGATGGATACTGCAATAACATTATGAATAAGCCACAGGCTGCTGCATACCAAAATCATGCATCTGAGAGTTATTCCGCTGAAGCAAAAAAGTCCCACTGTGCCGAGAGTTGATCCAAAAAGAGGAAGATATCGGTATTTTTCACGAAAAAGGATATCAGCTATACCAGTCATTCCCCGGGTTTCATACGCCGTATGCAGGAGCGACAGATCAAATCCGGCAATGGACAGGATACCTATTCCCCACAAAAAGAGAAGAAAAAAAATCATAACCCTTCTGCTTCTGGTTCTAGATGAAGCAAAGGATCTGAGCCCATTAACCAGACATCCAAAACTTGCAGAATATGCACACAGAAGAAAAAAATGAACAGCCTCCACACAGCAGAAGAAAGTCATCTTCTGTTTGAATTTCTGATCAGATTTTTCGGCAAACGCGTGGAATCCGCACAAAAGAGCCACAAAACCGACGAACTGGGCGACATACCAGACAGGCTCCTGTACAGACATAGAGATATTCCTTATCAGACAATCTGATCTGCTATTCTTCCCAGATATTTTTCAGCTTCTTCAGGACAAAGATTTGTTTTTGCTGAATATTCATCCATCTGATCCCTGCCGATCCTGGAAACACTGAAGTAACAGCTGACAGGGTTTGCAAATATGAAACCGCATACAGATGATACCGGCCACATAAAGTAGGTTTCGCTGAGCTTCATTCCGGTTCTGTTCTCCACGTCCATCAGACGCCACAGAATCTCCTTTTGACGATGATCCGGGCATGAAGGATAACCCGGAGCAGGACGAATACCCTGATATTTTTCTGCAAGAAGTTCATTAACAGAAAGGTGCTCATCAAGACTGTAGCCCCAGTGTGACTCCCGTGACGTTCTTATGTATCTGTGCAGATATTCAACTGTAGCCTCAACCAGTCGGTCACAGACCGTCTGAACCAGAATTGCACTGTACTCGTCGCCTCGGGATTTAAAATCATCAATCATCTCGTCACAACCAAGTCCGGCAGTAACAGCAAAGGTACCGATATAATCACCTTCCGGATCAAGAAAATCGCTCAGACAGTAATTCGGCTGATTGTTTCTCGCCTTAAACTGCTGTCGGAGAAAATGGATTGTTTCCTCATGATCTCCGGTACCTACAATCACATTCTCATCTTCAACGCGGGCAGGGAAAATACCATATACTCCGGCAATTCTTATTTTGGATGATGACTGCAGATCATCAAGAAGATTTTCAGCATCTCTTAAAAGAGAACGTGCTTCGTCGCATTTTTCCGGATCTTTGAGAATATCCGGGTATCTGCCCTTGATCTGCCAGGCATTAAAAAACGGCTGCCAGTCAATATATTCACGAACATCGGCGACTGTAACGGCAGGAAGATCGAATACATTACCCTCACTTAGATCAGGAGCAGATGCCTTTGAGGAATAATCCCATACGAATCTGTTTGCCCTGGCCTGAGAAAAGGTTATATTCTCCACTACAGACTCTCTTAAATTCATCTTACTGCGGATCCGTGCGTATTTTTCCTTGAGATTTTTAACGAAATCATCCTTCAGATCTCTGGACAGAAGACTCTGAACAACGCCAACGGCACGGCTGGCATTGGCCGTATATGCAACCGGACCGCTGTACTCAGGATCTATTTTTAATGCCGTATGCTCCTCAGATGTTGTTGCTCCTCCCAAAATAAGAGGAATCTTCATACCACGCTTTTCCATCTCCCTGGCTATATGGATCATCTCATCCAGAGACGGGGTGATAAGGCCTGAAACTCCGATCATATCAGCATGTTCACTTTCCGCTGTATCCAGGATCTTTTCGCAAGGAACCATGACTCCGAGATCAATAATAAAAAAATTGTTGCACTGAAGAACCACAGAAACAATATTCTTGCCGATATCATGAACATCACCTTTAACCGTTGCCATGACAATTTTTCCGCTAGAGTTTCCGCCCTGCCTGAGTTTCTCTATATACGGCTGAAGAAATGCCACGGCCTGCTTCATAACTCTTGCAGATTTGACCACCTGCGGAAGGAACATTTTGCCGGCGCCAAAAAGATCACCGACCACATTCATACCTGCCATCAGCGGTCCCTCTATAACCTGCACCGGAGAACCGAACTGAGCCAGGGCATCAGCTGTATCCTGTCCAATATATTCAGTAACGCCCTTTACCAGAGCATACTCTAGTCTTTTTTCCACAGAATCATTCCGCCATTCAGCATTCTGAACATTCTGTGTTCCTGACGCGGCACTGCCGGCATTGCGGTATTTTTCTGCAATTGCAAGAAGTTCATCAGTTGCACCGGGATGGGTATTGAGAACAACTGCCTCAACCTTCTCTCTCAACTCAGCCGGCAATTTTTCATAAGGAGCAAGCTGTCCGGCATTCACTATACCCATATCCATGCCGTTTTTAATGGCATGATAAAGAAAGACTGAATGAATAGCCTCACGGACAGGATTGTTTCCACGAAAGGAGAATGAAACGTTGGAAACGCCGCCTGAAATCATGGCATAAGGAAGCTCGCTCTTGATATCGGCGACGGCATTTATAAAATCAAGAGCATAGTTATCATGCTCCTGCATACCGGTTGCAACAGCGAATATATTCGGGTCAAAAATAATATCTTCAGGCGGGAATCCGATTTCATCAACAAGAATACGATATCCCCTGGTGCAGATTTCCAGCTTTCTGGCTCTGGTATCAGCCTGTCCGATTTCATCAAAGGCCATAACAACCGCTGCAGCACCTAGTTTTCTTATCTTTACAGCCTTTTCCCGAAAGAGTTTCTCTCCCTCCTTCATTGATATGGAATTTACAATGCACTTACCCTGAACACACTTGAGTCCGGCTTCTATAACATCCCACTTGGATGAGTCGATCATAAGCGGTACACAGCAGATGGACGGTTCAGAAGCAATCAGATTCAAAAATCTAATCATGCTCTCCTTGCCTTCAATCATGCCATCATCCATATTTATATCGATAATTCTGGCACCGTTTTCCACCTGCTGTCTTGCGACCTGGAGCGCCTCATCAAAATTTTTTTCCTTGATAAGCCGCTTAAATTTTGCCGAACCTGTCACATTCGTACGCTCACCGACATTTATGAAAGGAGTATCCTTGTCTATGACGAGAGGTTCAAGGCCGGAAAGACGGCATACTACCGGTTTTTCAACACGCCTGCGGGGCTTCTTTCCTTTTACAGCCTCACTGATTGCCCGAATATGCTCTGGAGTTGTGCCGCAGCATCCGCCGATAATGTTAATCCATCCGTGATCAGCCCACTTTACCGCGAATTCAGCCATAGTTTCCGGATTCATATCATATCCGCCAAAGGCATTAGGCAGTCCGGCATTAGGATGAACCGACACAAACTCACTGCAGAGATTACTAAGTTCCTCCACATGAGATTCAAGTTCCACCGGACCAAGAGCGCAGTTAAGTCCGAAAGACAGTGCTCCAGCATGACGAAGAGAATAGTAAAAAGCCTCCAGCGTCTGTCCTGTAAGTGTGCGCCCCGAAGCATCGGTTATGGTTCCTGATACCATAACCGGAAGTTTCGTTCCTCTCTCCTCGAACTCTGTAAGAATTGCATACACGGCGGCTTTGGCATTCAGAGTGTCAAAGATAGTCTCTACCATTAGAGCATCGGCACCACCGTCCATTAATCCGCGAACAGCGACAGAATATGAATTTACAAGCTCATCAAAGGTTATATTGCGGGACGCCGGATCATTCACATCCGGTGAAATGGAACAGGTACGGCTTGTAGGTCCGATGATACCAAGCACATATCTAGGCTTTAAAGGATCTGTTCTGGTAAACTCATCAGCAGCAAGACGGGCCAGTTTTGCCGCATTGAGATTAATCTCATAACACAGATCCTCAAGTCCGTAATCAGCCATGGCCACCGAAGTTGCATTGAAACTGTTTGTTTCAATCAGATCCGCTCCCGCTTCAAGATAACGCCGGTGAATATCCATAACAACATCCGGTCTGGTCAAGCACAGGAGATCATTGCAGCCCTTAAGATCCTTAAGCCATGAGGAAAAACGATTTCCTCTGAAATCCTTTTCCTTGAGACCGTAAGACTGAATAAGCGTACCGGTAGCGCCATCCAGAACCAGGATGCGCCGTTCAAGTTCATCAGCGAGAGCAGGTCTATTTGTCACGATTATTTCTGTCCTTTAAGCTCGTAAGGAGTTTCTTGATATACATAGTAATTCAGCCAGTTGCTGAACAGCAGAAAACCGTGACTTCTCCATGTTGCCTGCGGCGGCAGTGAAGGATCATCATTACGATAGTAGTTAACGGGCATTTTAGGATTAATACCCGCCTTTATATCTCTCATATACTCGTTATGAAGAGTATCCGCATCATATTCCGCATGTCCTGTTACATAAACCTGACGCTTGTCTGGACTTACTGCAAGATATACTCCAACCTCGTCAGAACCGGCAAGAATAGACAGATCCGTATAGGTTTTAAATGTCTCCTTTTCGAAACTCGCATACCTGGAATGAGGTGCCCAGAAAACATCGTCAAAACCTCTAATTAAAGGCTCCGGCATATTTGATGTTTCATGAAGATAGACACCTGAAAGCTTGGTATCCCTCGTAAGTTTAGGTACATCATAAAATACACTAAGAGCGGCCTGAACAGCCCAGCATAAAAACATGGTGGATGTTACATGAAATCTGGACCACTGAATTATTTCGACAAGTCTGTCCCAGTACGAAACCTTCTCAAAAGGAACAAGACCCAGCGGCGCACCGGTAACAATCATTCCGTCATAGTAACGATCCTGCACCTGAATAAAATCCTGGTAAAAAGTATCAATATGAGCCTTGGGGGTATTCTTTGATACATGATCATCAATTCTGAGCAAATCGATCTGAACCTGAAGCGGAGAATTGGAAAGTTTCCTCATAATCTGAGTCTCCGTTTCTATTTTCTTAGGCATCAGATTAAGCAGAAGCAGTTTAAGAGGTCGTATGTCCTGATGAGCGGCTCGACTCTCTGTCATTACAAAAATATTTTCCTGACGCAGTATTTCGGCAGCAGGAAGAGTATCAGGAATTTTAATTGGCATATCTCTTTTCCTTCTATTTTTTGATCATTATAACAAAATTACAAAAATTCTTAATCTCAAAGAAAAGCATCTTAACCTTGTTCGGCATACCAAATAATCATATGCCAGTCACGAAATATGTTCAGAAGAATCACATTTGAGACGATTAAAAACGGGTTTATTGCTTATAGTATAAAAAAAATTTTATAATCAGTGCGTTATGGAGCAATGGAGAAAGGGATGAAGATAGAAACAATATCAACAGGTGACGAAGTACTGACAGGATTTGTCACAGACACAAACATGTCATGGCTCTGCCAGCGGCTGCTGGAAATTGGGCTTCAGGCATCAAGAAGACACACTGTAGGAGACTCCCTGGATGATATTGCAGAAGTAATCGAGGAAAGATCAAAATGTGCCGATATTCTTCTGATAAACGGAGGTCTGGGTCCTACTTCCGACGACAAAACAACAGAAGCCGCTGCCAAAGTTAAAAATGTTTCTCTTGTTAGGAACAATGAGTGGGTGATACGCCTTGAAGAAATTGCAAAAAACAGGGGAATAGAACTGGATCCGTCCAATTACAAGCAAGCAATGCTTCCGGAAACTGCGGAACTTATCAATAACCCGATAGGAACAGCCTGCGGCTACAAACTAAAAATAAATAAAGCCATGTGCTATTTTACTCCGGGAGTACCGGGAGAATTTAAGCACATGGTTAATACTATAATTCTTCCGGAACTGCAGAAAACTGTAAAAGCACCTAAAACTGTGGTTAGGGTGTACTTTACCATGGGAATGCGGGAATCGAATCTTGCCGGTAAGCTTGATTCACTGACATGGCCTAAAAGCATAACCCTAGGCTACCGTGCAAATTTTCCGATTATAGAAATAAAGCTTATAGCAAAAGATCCTTCCGATGAAGATTTAAACAAGGCAGAGGAACAGCTGCTGTCCGTAATATCACCGTTACTGCTATCTAAAGGTGAATTCAACATCGCAGCCCAAATTTCAAAACTGTCAGGTGTAATTCCCCTTCAGGTGCTGGAGGACGGAACAGACGGAAGAGTTATCAGTATGCTTGCACAAGAAATGCACGGTTTAATCGGCCACTTTATCCATGTTCCTAGCAATTCTGACAATCTCATAGAAAAAATCAAAAAAGAAAAGATCAGAACGCTGGCTATAAGCTGTGAATCGAAGGATGGTTTTACGATCTTATATTTCAACGGTATAAACGGTTATCTGCAGCGTCTTAAATCAAAAGCTACTAAAGAAAGGGACCGCAAAAATATCATCGCGCTTGCTGCACTTGATATGGTAAGAAGACTACTCAGCGGTCAGACACCTTTTGCCCCATATGAAAATCTGATAAGAACTGAACAAGTCAAATTCAAAATTTGACATCCTCCCATTACTAATGATTTGGGATCAATGCTCGCAGTGCTTAAGCAGTAAGGCGACTCCGGACGGGATCCGCTACTGTCAGCTGATGCTGTTTACTTACAGGCACTGCGGTTATATACAGGTCTGATTTTTATTATCCGGAATGACTCGCCGCGGGCAGAAACATTCTCTGTGAAACGGCATTTTCACTGCAGTCGAATTCCACTCATTCAAAACATGCCTGCATTTCACGGTTTTCTTTTGCCGGTTGCCCTAAGCAGAGACATGTTCATCTGAATTTTTGCTGTGCAGTCAGGCTTTTCTTTCCTTTAATCTCAGTCTTTTCCTGCCGAATTTCAGTTATGTTTCAGCTTTAATTGCAGGTTTGCTGATTTTACTCTGGAAGGCTTTACATAATGCATTCTGGGTTTCAAAAAATTTTCCGCTGAAAGGCATCGCAAAACCGGTAATTGCCGAATCAATGCCGATTTATCCGCACTATTTTTAAGATTCGCCAGGGATCTGAACTTATTTTTATCATGTAGCATTAAGAAGCACCGGTATCTGTTGTCAGTCAGTTCATCTAACAGCAGATACATGTAAGTTGAGTTTGAATCGTCAGCTCAGTTAGTTTCTTAAATCCACACACTTAAAAATGTAAAATGACAGCAGGATCAGAAAAGAAAAAGGGAGAAGATAGAAAACTATCTTCTCCCGGAAGGGGTGCCTGACAATTACCTACTCTGACATGGCGAGAAGCCACACGACCATCGGCGCAACGACATTTCACTTCTGTGTTCGGAATGGGAACAGGTGGTACTGACGCGCTATTGCTGTCAGGCGAA
>JAEEOK010000066.1 GCA_016284235.1 Succinivibrionaceae bacterium | reverse complement strand
TAAGATCAAAACGATGAGAAGAAAGGCATATGGATTCAACGATGATGAATATTTCTTTCTAAAGATTATTGATATTTCGAAATAAGATTAATGATTATTTCCAACTTATTTTTATGGAGAGCCATTAAAATCAAGAAAACTTCTACGAAAAAATTCAGATATTATAATTTTTGATTAACAAGTTATTCTCGTTATAGAATTTTATATTTATTCAGAAAGCATTCTGAATAATTACTAATTTCGTTCATACTTAATGTTTATTTAACTCTATAGTTCTTTCATCAACAGGATCGAGTTCATAAAAGGTTACGTTTGCAAATTCCGAACATGGAGGCATTCTTGTAACCATTGCTCCATTATGATAACAATACCCATCAACAAGAAAATGATTAATTATATTTGTATTTAAACCTTCTGGGGTTATATTTGCATTTCTTTTGTTTACATAAAAATACCCTGACAAATTAATATTAGAATCATCATCAGACCAGGATTCCCAAGACCAATTATATAACTTGTTATTATTTGATTTCGAAGTAATCAGAACTGTAAATGATTCCTTAAGAATATTATCAAGTTCTTCTTGGGCAGTGTCCCAATCACATTTTTGTTCATTGTTCGTTGGAAATATCATAGTTCCACCATCATGTTTGAATAAACAATTCTTTACAGACTCCTTGTTTTCATTTATCAGAAAAGAAAGAAGACCATACTCAATATATGCTGTTTGGGTCGATCCATAAAGATTAAAGTTAAATTTTAATAATCCATCAGCAAAAAAATTAAGTTCTGGTCCAAAGTATTGAAAGGTTCCTCCATTTATTGATCCATAAGCTCTATGATGCATTCCTATCGCATCATGATATTTTGATAAAAAAGGAAATTTAATTAGAACTGTATCTTCTGTTTGAGCAATAATTAAATCTTCCATTCTTTCGACACCGGAGTTCTGTTGTTGCTTGAGATTAAGAATATCAATTCCTGGATTTTCTGAATTTATATCATTAGACTGAATTTCTGCTAGAAATTTGTTCTTATTAAGCATCTCCTCAAATTTCTTACTTAAAAAATCATATTCATTTGCATATTCTTTCATAAGGATAAAATCAACTAATCCATGTTTAAATCCATCTCCGCCGTAACAGTAAATACTACTGTTTCGGTTATACCTAATATCAAAGCATCCGAAAGTTTGATTGCAGAGAGGACTGTAACAATCCCTTCTATTAGAAGCATCTCCTTTCATTTTACTCACATCATAATTGTTTATAGTGTCGTAATTATCTAAATCAACTATTGTATTTTTAGCACCTACAGCTTTTGGTGAATATCTGAGATTTAACTTTACAGTTCTTCCTTGATTGTTATCAAGAAATTCCCTAAAATTAAGAGCCTGGTCTATTGTGTCTAAGTCAGAATTAAACTCTTTAATACTCGTTTTCTCTAAATTAAATAATGTTGGAAAAAATATAGCACCGATACCTATTGCTCCAACAATAAAACTTACAATTGAACCGATGTATATTTTTTTTGAAAAAATTTTATTTTCTGGATCTGAAGTAGAAGTACCATTATCATTAATTTTTGCACCGCATTTATCGCAGAATAATGCATTATCAGATACTTGATTACCACAATGTTTACAAAACATGCCATTCTCCTTAATAAACAAATTTGATAAATTATAGAAATAATTATTTATTTTATGCTTACAAATCCAGATGAAAACTATGATTTGAACATATTGAATTTTTCTGACATATTAGCAGTAACTCTTTTATGAGTACACATGTAACTGATTATTCAACAAGCTAAAAATAAACGTTTGTAAAAATTTATCACAGCAAACTGGATACATAACTATCAATATAATTTGTCTATTCATCAAATTCTAATTTAAACTTAGATCATAATACTTAATTTCAGTTTTAAAAAATCTCTAATTTCAAGCCAGCATTTGTAATTAATTATAATTCAATACAAAAGATATCTTTTAAATCGAACTGCTCTTTTACATTTTTTTTGTCTGGCAACAACTACACTTCTTTACTCATTTATCATCGATAATTCAACGTTTTGTTTAAATATTTTTGCTAAACGGAAACTTCTATTACTAATCATTAAATTGATGTTTTTTTGCTACTTTTATTTTCCTTGCTCCCTTATATATTTCATCACCTGTTCTGAGAATTCCAGATCTTTCCAGAACTTTCCAGATCTTTTCGTTAGTCAGCCTTTCAAATCCGTATTTCTGAACAAATGCTATGTGTTCGCTGAATATCAGGATATTCTTTCTGAATACCTTGTTGTAATTTCCGCCTCCCTGATAATCCTGCAGCAGAATGGCTATTTTTCCCCTAACTGCCAATATCGGATATTCAGTTGCGTTCAGCACCGCCAGCCGGTATACATTTGTGGCATTCTTCATGCTCTCGAAACTGCTTTCGATCTTTTCTCTGTACAGTTCAGCCAGTTTCTGCGGCATTTTCACTCCGCTGTCTCTGGCTCTTATTTTGGCCTGATCTCTGCGGCTGCTCAGATCATAAAACCGATAGCATGTGTCTCTGATGGCACTTGACATATAGGTTGCAGTCCTGAGCTTGCTGAGCAGGTTGTCCTCCCACTGCTTGCTCAGCGCCTGATTGTAGTTTTTGACCATATCCCTGATCGCTGCCAGGTTGCTTTTCATAAACGGCGATCCGGCGGCTGCATACACTTTGTCCAGTTCTGTCAGCAGGTTCCCTTCACGGTTTACGTTTACAAGCTGATCCTTTTTGCTTTCGATGCGCTGCACAGGCCGTGTTGTTATTTCACTCCCAGGTTTGTGGTTATTCGGTGCGTTTTCGGCAACGTACATGTTCCCCCGTGTCAGTTTTTTTTCTAATGCGATAAGAGTATTGACCCTTTTCATTCCGGTAATGTTGATTGTCGAAAGCACCAGTCTTGCTCCCAGATTTCTTGCGGTATGAGGGCGATATCCACCGTTTGGAGATCTGTCAAACATGCCTACTTCATTGCGCTTCCCAGGAATTACTGCATGCTCACTGCTGTCTAGAAAGCTTCCGCCTTTCGATATTAGACCGCCTTCGGAGCCATGCAGTCTGGTAACCGTGCGGTTTTCCCCGGGAACCACCTCCGGCACGGTGTATCTGAACCCTTCCTGCACCATCTCCTCCACATTTCCGCTAGTGTCATATATGGATAGTCTGTTCGGAAGCTTGCTGCCGACCGGCATCGGTTTCTCATACCGTGCTCCAAAGATGGCGTAGTCCTCGATGCTTTTGCCGTTGTCAGTCAGAAAGTCAGTCTCAATGTCTGTTTCCGGAGGCAGATTTCCGCCTCTGGCGGCAAATTCCCACTCTGCCTCGGTGGGCAGCCTCAGAAACATCGGTGAATTTTCTATGACGGGTACGGCTTCAGGATGGGAGGACAGCAGCCAGGTATTGTACTTCTGCAAAAAAAGCTGCACGTCATACCAGGAAATGTTGGTTTTTGGAAGTTCACCTCTTCCGGAATCAGTTCCCATTACCGCATCCCACTGGGCATTGGTGAGTTCGTATTTTCCGATGAAATAAAAGCTGTATGCGTCTTTGTTTCCGGTTCCAAGACGGCTTTGCCAGGATCGCGGCAGATCACTGTACCTGATCGGAGCATTAAGATATGCATTCATGGACTTTTCATAAAGCCCGCGATCTCTCAGATCGCTTTCTGAAAAGTTTCTGACTCCAAGAATAATCTTCTTGTCCGCAAGATAGTTGCTGGACTGCACCGGAACCGCCCTTAGAACCAGTTTCATTCCGCCCGGCATTGGGAGAACAAAGTCGTTTTTATCCTCATGAGGATTGAACGCTGCCGCCGGATTGTCTGTCTGCTGGTCGTTTCTTCTTAGAGCAGCATCAGCACAGGGCACGTATGCCGAAAGCGTCACCCAGACTGTCAGAATCAGGCAGACTGCCCTTGTTTTGCATTTCTTCATTCATGTCTCCCGGATAACTACACTCGGATCAATCTCAGATGCCTTCAGAGCCACCTTGATGGAAGAAAGTACCACCAGCAACTGTACAGACAGAAAAATCACGACAAAATCCATTCCATGAACAACACATATTTTGTTGTCTGATCCTGCGGCAATAAACAACGTGTCTATCAGATGTGACACTCCGGCGTACAGTCCGAAGGCCAGAAGCACACCAAGCACTCCGGTGACAAGTACCTGAAAAATCGGAAACAGCAGTATGTTCAGTCTGGTATATCCCAGCAATCTCAGCATTCCCAGCATTTTCCATTTGCGGCGGACGTTGGCATGCACGGTGCTGAACATGAATGCGAAGAAGCCGGTGCATGATGTTGCTGTTATCACCAGGATAATTGTGCTCAGAACTTTGTCGATGTGCCTGATGTTGGCGATATCCCGAGATCTTGTTTTAACCTCCACTCCATTGTCCCTAAACCATCTTTCCATGGGCTCAACGCTGTCCAGATCCTTAACGTAGGCCCTGAAGGACTCGTAATACGGTTCCGTTTCAGGATTTTCGTCTCCTCCTGCATCAAACAGTTTTACGGCAAACCCATCGCGATAATTCTGAATGGCCATGAGAAAATCAGGATCTACAAATCCAGCCGTCATGTGAGTAGCCTGTGGGGGCAGCACAGCTGTGATCTCAATTTTGAACTGAAGTCTTTCCAATCTTCCGGAAGCCGTACGTCTTCCAAGACTGGCTGTAAGTGTATTTCCCCTGCCCGCTTCAAGCTGTCTGAATGCCTCATGGGTAAGCACCATCCTGAAGCTTCCGGCAACTGAAACAGGAACCTCTCTGACGCCGTTTCTTGCCAGGATCGGATCCCCTTCAGATGTGGATTCCAGTGAAATGGTGAATTTTCTGCCTTTTTCGTTAGTAAGCTGCACCTCGGATGCAACGTCTCTCGTTCTGCCGATTGCGTACTCGCACTCAGCACGTTCATTGATGGCTTCAATGAATCCGCCGGTAAAGCCTGACGCTCTGCTGCCGTTTGGGATCATCACCAGAACAGAAGGATCCTGCATCAGCCGGTTCCGCATCTGCTCTATGACCCCGGTGTGAATGCCGTGCAACACTATTATGGGTGCAAGAATGCTTGCCAAAGCCAGCACTGCTCATACAGACAGTGAGAACTCATGACGCCAGTCCCTGATCGAAAATGTTGCTATGGAATATTTCATGCCGATCGCTCTGTTCCCGCCTCCGTCTTGTCGTCTGCACCTGTATCAAAACCGGCGAGATCATCGATAACCGACAGTGTGCCGTTGTCATCAGTCTTTGACGATGAGGTCTTTATTTCTCTGAAATTAAATTCTTTAACCAAATTAACGTCATGGGATACCATTAGGACAGTAGTTCCGGTACGCTCTGCGGTATCAAGAAACAGTCCCATGACTTCTTTTGAAAGTTCCGGATCCAGAGAGGCTGTTGGTCCATCCGCCAGCAGCAGTCTCGGTGACGGTGCCAGAGCTCTTGCGATTGCAGCACGCTACCTCTCCCCCACCGAGATGGCATCGGGCAAAGATCCGGCAAGATGCGCGATTTTCAGTCGATCCATCAGCTCGGCTGCCCTTATCTGAATATCCTGTACCGATGTCAGCTCCGCCGTTAATTCAATGTTTTCCTGAACAGTCAGAAACGGCAGCAGCTCGCCGGTCTGCAGCACATAGCCGATGTTCTTTTTTCTGATGATTGCAAGTCTGTCAAGTTTTTTGCCCCACCACAGCTTCTTTCAATTGCTCCCGCTACCGCACCAACGATGATGCCTTCATGGTGATCATCTGCCAGGGCGCCGATCAATCCGCCCGCCAGTGCACCCAGCAGACCTCCGGTCACAGCCCCGGCTACTTCACCTGAATTATCTTCATCCCTGCACAGTCTTTCTATCGGATCGTAGCATTCCGGATAATATCGGCGTCAATGGTAGGAATCTGTCTTGTGGTGCATCCGAACAATACGGTTGAAGCGACCATTAAACCTGCTATAAATAGTTTATTCATGATATATTCCGGGTTTGTGGCCCAAAGAACTGCATTATGCAGTAGTCACTATGATGCTTTTTTCAGCAAAAAATCTTAATCTAAATAAAAGTTTATAGTTGTTTTTTTTGTGTGTACAGTTTTTGTTTTTTAAAACTTGATTAACATTCCAATTTATGCAGGGCCTACGCATGAATGTTCAAACTTATGTAAAAATTCGCTGTATATTTTTTAAACAGTATAAAACATCATGTCATACAGGTTTTTATCATTTTAGTTCTCATTTCATTTGCCGACCGACGGGACGAT
>JAEEOK010000065.1 GCA_016284235.1 Succinivibrionaceae bacterium | reverse complement strand
AACTGAGATAGTTATGTTGGTGATTGGTATATGGAGTAAATAATGAGATATTGAGACAAGATGTGCTCAATATTTGCACATCTTATATAGTATTATTAATTGGGAAAGTTCTAATTGAGGATACAGTAAACGGACTTATTCGTGGATATGTTGTTTACGACATACAGGATAAACAGATTCAAAAGGAGAATTACGGTAAAGTATCAGTCACCATAGTAACTTCTCCAAGAACCATGAGCAGTGCTTCCCAGATTAATCAGAATTCCTTAACTGCTTCAAATTTGAATGACGGACTGAATCATGTCTTAAATGAAATTTCGCTGGGACTTGTTTCTCCAGTAGGAGGAACGACTGTTTATATCCCGTCCACAGGAGAGGTGGCACTGATAGGATTCGGATCTGCAATAATAGCCGACAATGCCAATCCTGCCGTGAGAGCAAAAATAGCTTTGACTGCCCAGAAACTGGCAGTAATGCGTGCCAGAAATTCATTATGCGGAATTATTCTAGGAGACGAAATTTCAGCAAAATCACAGGTTGATTCATCAACACGTGAATTCAGCCAGGAATTTGAAGCCCTTGCCAAAAATGATCCTGTTTCTCACCTGTCGGACACAGATAGGCTTACGAAGAAATTTAACGAGCAGAAAAATTCGTTTGTAGATCAAACTTTTTCAAAAGACGAGATTACCAGTTTCAGAAAGGGAAATCTTCCACCTGGGGTTATGGTGAAGGCCTATGTAGATGAATCGGGAAGTCTCGCTCAGGCTATTGCTGTATACATTCCAAGCTCAAGCAGAGATGCCGCCAATTTTGGAAAGAAAATGCAGAATGAAAGCAACTTTAACACTGACAGCAGTAGTTATCCCGTTTCTTCCGGTCAAAGTTCAATTCAGATAAAGCAGGGACCAAGCGGTCGGGTTACCAAAGATGAAAATCTGTAATTCTTTATTTATTACTTGTGTTCTTTTTATGTGTTCAGCAGTCTTTGCTGAACACAATTCCATAGATAATTTTCTGAAGAAATTTGATCTTGGCTCTCTGTACCCTTTTATTGTTAAAGGTACTGAGGAAATTTCATCCGACTGCAAGCATGTGGATCCTGTTTTTATCTGCTATAAAACAGCAAAGATTAATCCGAAACTGGTTATTACTCATCAGCTTAATACTGAATCTCTGATGATCAGGCATATGCTTTGCCGGGAACTGGTTAAAAATTTTAAAGGACAGCTTGAGGATCAGAATGCAGCACTTGAAGCGGTAACTGATCAAAGATTTTTTGCCGAAATTGAACACTTAACTGTACCTTATGAAGATCTCATCATTTCATTAAGCGCCAGGAGGATATCGGAAGACCAGGCTGCTGAATTTCGTAAAAAGATGGAAGATCGAGCTTTTAAGCAGGAGTACAGCAGAATCCTACTCAGATATGCAAAGACTGACTATGAAAATAAGCGATACTCTGAAGCACTGAACAAATTTAAGGAAATACATAAGCTGAATTTTCCCTGTTTTAAGAGCTATTACCTTACCTCACTGTGTTTTTATGAACTGGGAATGACAAATGATGCGCTGATCATTGCCAGAGTTATATTTGAGAATTATAAGTCAGTTATGAGTACAGAAGAAATGGAAATGCTGGGTGATCTGTTATTTAAACTGGATGATATGGCATCTGCTGAGGTTATGTATAAGAAGGCAATAGAAAAATTCAATTCAGAAAATAATAATTTGTTAATATTCACAAATTACGGTTCTATGTAATTAAACTGATTAAAATTTGCACTAAAATATACCAGTGAAGTTAAGTTGAAGATTTTAAACGAGGCAGTTATGGACAGAAATCCTGTTTTAAATTCTCCTAATGATATTACTGATGAACTTATTCAGCGGATCATAAATAACGATCTTGATTCATTAACCTTAAATTATGAGTTTTCAGCAGATTATGAAGATTCTTCTGTTCAAAATTCAGATCAAAACAGTGACGAAGAGAAATTTGAGGAAAAGCAACGCCAAAAAAATCCGTTCTTTAGAGCCAACAGAGATACTCCAATTAAACGTATCGAATTTGAAATCAAACTAGGATCTGAAGTTTCATCACTCGCCTTTGCTTTTTATGGCTTACAGCATCTTGAATATGTAAATCTCAAAGATACATCCAGAGTAACAAACATGAAATCTCTACTCCGAATTTGATACCGAGCCTTGTGATATAATGCTCTAGGCTCGTTCGGCTCGATGGGCTTGCTATAAATTTTTGACTTGGTACTGAGCCTTGTGATATAATGCTCTAGGCTCGTTCGGCTCGATGGGCTTGCTATAAATTTTTGACTTGGTACTGAGCCTTGATTGATAAAGTGGAGGACATTGAATTGTTATATGATTCCTTTAAGAAAGTTTATATTTGTGACTTTAAGATTCTTGAGGATGAACTTTTAGGCACTGACAAGTACGTCTCGATTGATAAGAAAAATTATAAAACATTCTCA